>NZ_JBFRKI010000009.1:0-181991 GCF_041469245.1 Vibrio sp. 10N.286.51.B11
CGCGATGAACCTTTTTATTGCTTGTAACATACTGCGAGAGATGCGAGAGATGCGAGAGATGCGAGAGATGCGAGATTGATATGGCCCCTAAAAAGTAGACACAGGGGTTGTCCCGTATTTAATCAACACGGGACAGATGAAGTAGGGAGAGACTAACGCTTTAAGTCGATGTAAATCTGCTCAACCTTAGTTCGTGCCCAATCCGTTTTACGCAAAAACTTTAAGCTCGATTTAATGCTTGGGTCTTTTTTAAAGCAGTTGATGTTCACCATGTAACTCAACTCTTCCCAACCGTAATGTTCAACCAATTCAGTCAGTAGCTTCTGTAGAGTGATACCGTGAAGTGGATTATTGTCTTGTGTCATGAGATGTTCTCGCCATTTATTTGAGCTCAGTATACCAGTTTCGCTTTATGAATTATCAGACCATTTAAGTTCGTAATCGGTGTGGATAATCGACAGCTCTTCTCTACCAGTGTCACCAAACAATTTAACTTGAGCCTGCATCCATTCTTCGAAGCGTTTTATCTTTTCTCGATGAAAGTAACCTGGAGGCGCACACAAAAAATAATTGTATTTAGGCTTCAGCGCTATGTTTCCGATCCGCACCAATTTCTTTTCTTGTAAATAGCGGTATACCAAGCTGTGCTTAACAAGCGCGACACCTTGAACGGATAGTGCACCTTCTAACACAAAATGAGAGCCATCAAATTGCAATGATGTGCGGCCAGCTTTTACTCCTGCGACTTGTAACCAGAGATTCCAATCCATATCAGGCCAACGGTCTTCAATAAGTTCCGCTTTATGCAGATCGTCGATGTCATAGATACCATGTTTCTCTTGATAAATAGGGTGGCAAACCGGGTAAATGACCTCGTCCATCAACCAACGTGATTCGATGTTTGGGTAGTCTCCATGACCGTATCGAACGCAGATATCGACATTAGAATCTTCAAATGTGACTAGCTTATTGGTCGGCTCAATTAGCATGGATAGATCAGGGTGGCGATCGCGAAAGTCGCCAATTCTTGGTACGAGCCAATGCTGAGCAAAGGAAGGCACGGTAGAGATCGACAGTTGAGTGGGGTTAGGATCTTGGTTGATTCGTCTCACCCCATCTTGAATATGAGCAAAGCCTTTCTTCGCTTGCAGGTAAAGCACTTCACCTTCATGGGTTAATACTATTTTTCGGTGCTGGCGAATAAACAGATCTGCGCCTAACCACTCTTCAAGTTGGCGAATTTGTTGGCTGACTGCTGCAGCCGTGACAAATAGCTTTTGTGCGGCGAGTTTAAAACTGCCTGTTTCTGCCGCCGTGTAAAAATAGTAGATCCCTTGGAATGGTGGAGTGCGTTCTCTCACATTAGTTTTCCTTAACTGAATGCCAGTATCTATCGTTTGTCGATGTTGCTCTACTGGTCGATTATTGACCATAACAAAGCAAAAGATCAACAGGGGAAAGGTTATGAATACGATCACAGCAATAGTAGATACCAACCATTCATTTTTGTCATCATTATCAATTAAGAAATTCTATTCTAAATTAAGCCTGTACTTTCAAAATCGTAGAACCAGAAAGCAGCTGTCTGAGCTACCCGATTATTTACTGAGAGATGTCGGGATTACTTCGGAACAAGTCGAGAAAGAACTGAAGAAGTCATTTTGGGAGTGATTCGAGGCAACGTAGCTTTTAACTCGACGTTGCTTTAACTCAACATAGTTTTGTCGGTGTCGGGAGGTTTACGTTACCGTTCTATGTTGAGTTAGGTTTATGGTTTATATAAAGAAGTGGGAGATGAGATTTAACTTTCCAATAGCTCGTTTACTTCTTCGTGCAACCAATTGGTGAACGCGGTAATACGCTCTTCTCTCGGGGAGTTAGGATCAAAGCATAGGTTGACTTGAACCCCAGGTGTCATGCCTATATCAAAGGGCTTCACTAGCAAGCCGCGTTCGATGAAGTCACCAGCCAAGCTGTCGGTTGCCAAGCAAACCCCATGCCCTGCCATGACCGTGGTTAGCCCCATATCAAAGGTGCCTACTTCCATCCACTGAATGGTGCTGCTTTGAGTCGATATGTTTGCTTGCCTAAACCATTCCTCCCACGGGAAACAACCGCTATCAAACTGAATTAGCCAACATTTGAGGAGTTGTTCAGGTGATGTGAAGTTCAAAGAGTTTGCGAGTTCAGGAGAACAAAAAGGGTAAACCGGTTCGTTGATTAGCATCTCTAGAGTCAAGCCTTCTTCAACGCATAGATCTTCGCCCTGCAGAATAGCCACATCAATCTCGCCATGTTTTAAATTTGGGGTATCAGACCCTGTTAGCACCTTAATTGGAATTTCTGGGTGCTTTACCGAGAACTTCCACAGCCTAGGCAGTAACCAACGCGAAGCAAAAGAAGGGGGACTTCTAACAACAAGCAGCCCTTGAATAGGTTCTGATTGGATCTTGTTTAACCCCAGCAGAACCTCTTGAAATCCATCAGAGACATGTCTAAAAAGTGTGTGCCCTTCATGCGTCAAAGTCATTGCACGCCCCTTACGAATAAAAAGCTTACATCCAACCTGTTCTTCTAACTGTCGAATCTTCTGGCTGACGGCTGCTTGAGTGACGAACAGCTCTTCAGCAGCTTTGCTGTAGTTGCTCAAGCGAGCCGCAACTTCAAAGTAACGGAGACCTGAAAGGTGACGCAGTCTATTGTCCATAATCTCAGCTTATAGTTCTTGTTAATAATGGTTGTTCGATTATCGAACAGGTTGTTTTCATAATAGCGATAAATACAAAGGGAATACAAGAGAGAGAACATGAAAGCAATAACCTGTTGGGTCGGAATATTTGTTACTCAGGTACTTAAAATCAATGATAATACTAAGGTGAGGAAGGGGGCTAAATCTAGACAAGTTGTTTGCTCTAAATCGTTAAGTCATCGAATGAAAAAGGATGTCGGTTTAGATTGCGAGAGTAGTGATGCTGCGGATTATACTAAGTACTTATAATGTGAGCTTACAAAAAAGGAGCCATAATGGCTCCCTCTCGATTTTGATTATTCTTCCCAAACCACCAATTTATCTTTCGGCCAGTTATGACCAACTTCATGGTATTTCTGCTCAAGGATATGTCGCTTGATTTTGAGAGTCGGGGTCAACACACCATTCTCAATGCTCCATGGTTCCTTAATCATCAATACACCTTTGATCTTCTCGTGTGAACCAAGCTGCTCGTTCATTTTCTCGATAACGCGCTTTGTCGTTTTCTCATAGCGAGCTCGATCGAAATTAGGGAAGTCATGCGGTACCACAAGTAGGATTGGACCAGGTAGGCCAAGACCTATCAAACACATCATTTCTACGCGGCTGTACTCAAACAGTTTGTTTTCGATTGGTACAGGGGCAACAAACTTACCTTTAGCGGTTTTAAAGGTATCTTTCTTACGCCCACGAATCGTTAGGTAACCTTCACTATCGATATCACCGATATCACCGGTATGAAGCCAACCATCCGAGTTAAAAGACTCTTGGGTTGCAATATCATTCTTGTAGTAACCAGAGAATAAGCCTTTGCCTCGAACTAGAATCTCTTCATCTTCAGCTATTTTGAGTTCGATCCCTGGACCTGCATTACCAACCGTACCAATTTTATCGGCTCTGAATGGGTAGTTGAGCGTGCTGTAGGCGAAAGACTCTGTCATGCCCCATGCCTCGGTAATGTGCAGGCCAACACTCTCATACCATGCGAGTAGAGCGGGTGATACAGGTGCAGAACCACATCCAAGAACGCGAGCTTGGTCTAACCCTAAGCCATCAGCAAGTTTCTTCTTAATGATGTTGTTGATAAACGGAATCTTCAGTAAGAAGTTCAGTTTCTTCTGTGGCAATTTGTCTTGGATTCGCTGCTGGAACAGAGTCCATAAGCGAGGAACTGAAATAAACAGCGTAGGGCGATGCATTTTCACATCATCAATAAAGGTGTCTAAAGATTCAGGGAAAGCCGTAACCACGCCCCCCATTACTGAAGAACCAAAGATGTAAACGCGTTCTGTAATATGAGCAAGCGGTAGGTAAGAAAACAGGCGATCGCCAGGTTGGATTCCAATATGGTCAATCAACCTTTGAACAGACCAAGTAAACGCGCCGTAGGTGAGCATTGCGCCTTTTGGTAACCCTGATGTACCCGATGTATAAACAAGTGACATCAGCTTATCGTCGTGATGCTGAGGGCGTTTGGTTGATGGTTCATGTGTCTCAATGAGCTTCTCGAAAGTGTGTTGGCACTTCGCTGCGCTGTCGTATGGCAGTGAAATACTCACCAAGCTCGGATTGTCATCAAGTACTTTTTGAGTGGCTTTAGGATCGTCAAGCTTACCCGCAATCACAATTTTACTTTCACTATGCTCAATACAGTACTGAATGGTATCTGCACCCGCTGTTGGAAAGATTGGGACGCTGACAAAATCTCCTAACATCATTGCAAGATCGCAGATGAACCACTCTGCACAGTTTTTTGATACGAGAGCGACTCGATCGCCTGGTTGGGCTCCGAGTCCTTCTAATGCTGACGCCAATTTCAGTGCTTTGTCGGCTACTTCTTTATAAGTAAATTCGACAAATTGGCGGTTAATAATCTGTTTCAAATAGACTTCATCTGGGCGTTCTTCTGCCCATTTTAAAATCATGTCATTGGGTGTAGGGAGAGCTGTTGCTTGTTCTTGGCTAAACTCGTTAGGCTGAATCATTGTCTAACTCCATGTTTTTCGCTAAGTTATTTTTGTTAAAATCATGTTAAATGTACCATGATTTTTTCTTTTTTGGAGTAAAATTAGCGTTTTATGTTATCCGTGCAGGCTCGTCTGTAACTTGCAGGCGTTACGCCAGTTCTTTTCTTGAAGATTCTTGAGAAATATGACACATCCTTGTATCCACATTGATAAGAGATAACCGCTATTTTTGATTCGGTATCGGCTTCGATTAGCTTCTTGGCTAATAAGATTCGTTTATCACACACGAAGTCACGAAAGCTTACCCCAAAGTGTAGATGAAACTTCTTAGAAAAGTAGGTGGTGGAACAGTGACATTTCTCTGCAATCTCCGTTTCTCTTATCTCCTTGTTAATATTATCCATTACAAAGTTTACGACTTCAGACGTGAACAGTTTTGCTGACAGTTGGTTGTTGTTATTCGTTTTTCGGTCAAGATCGAAGTGAGGATCAAAGATATGCTGTGTTTTACTCTTTAATTCTTCGAAGGCACTGGTCAGATGATTGTTACTCGTTTCTATAATGAAAAATATATTCTTATGATTTCGAATGATATTAGGTATCTCAAATGGAGAAATTAAAACTATCCGCTTGTTTAGGTTTTTACAAATAGATAATGCCATGGTAAGTAATTGAATTTCACTTTCTCTATTTAAAATGAAAAATACAATTCTTACATCTAAGTTACTGATAACTGATATATCTTGTTGGAAATTTTCCACAGGGAAGTAGCGACTAATTTTATTTATAATAATTGAATTAAACTCGCTATCTATATCTGATAGCAGTGGTGTTATTAATTTCATTTCTACTAAACCTGTATCATATATAAAGGGCCAGATGTGAAAATTTAGAAATAAGGGAGTTATTACAGAGATTAGAAGTACAACAAAAAAGTGCAAGTAAATGGCAAAAAAATCCTAACCGAATGTGTGACTCACCTCTAGATTTACTTTACAGGTAAACGAAGCCTGTTATGAAAATCAAGGAGAGGTTGTCATGGGTAAGTTTTTGAATAATTGCAAAGAATTCATGAAAGATGAAGAAGGGTTGACAGTTGTCGAATATGTAATCGGTGCTGCATTGTTGGTTCTCGCTATAACAACCGTATTTACAGGTTTAGGCACACAACTTTCAACCAAACTGAATACTATTATTGGAAATATTGGTAATGGTGCCTAGTGGCTTCGCGTAACTGTGAAGGATGGCTTAGGTATGAATAGTACAAGCATGACACAGCAAGCAGGGTTGACAACGATTGAGTATGTGATAGGTGCAGCCTCGCTTGTTCTTTTCATTGTATTAGTGTTTTCTGGGATGGGAACAGCTTTAATCAGTAAACTCCAGAGCGTTACATCTAGTATATGAGTTGAATATATGATTAATGAACCTTCTGCTTTTTGGGTGTTATTAATTGCAGTCTCGGTATGCGATGTTGAGAAACATCGCATACCAAACAAAATATTGATTATGTTTTTGTTTGTGTATTTTTTATCAATGTTTAACCGTAATTATACCTTTGAATTTTTTTTAATGTCCTTCGTTGGATTCGTGGCGTTTTTTTGTTTTGGATTACTCTTATATTTTTTAAGAGCTATGTCTGCAGGAGATGTGAAGCTATTAGGTATTGTAGGGATGTATCTCGGGTGGGGACAATTACTTGATGCGTCGTACTTTATCTTACTTTCTTCTGGAGTGATTGGAACTTTCTACCTGCTATATAACTTTTCCAACTCGAACAGTCTTAGTATCAAAGGCTATTTTGAAAACAAGTTATTTGTGCTTGGTGGAGTCGCACCAGTATTAGATGAAAGTGCGAGTTTGCATGCTAGGTATTCAAATAAAGTAACGATGCCTTTTGCACCTTCTGTTGCTATAGGATTGGCTATGTATAGTTATTTTACTTAAAAATGTTGTTGGATAGTTCTTATGGAGAGGAATAATATATGGATATTATAGGGCGTACTGCTCCAACAACTTTGAAGCCTCAAATTTCAGCTCCAGCCGTACCTACATCTATTGATATGTTGGGTGTTCCTGAAGTCGTTATTGAAAACCTTGTTCTGAAGCACCTATCAGCCTATCCCAAGTCGGATGTTTTAGAGCTTTCTAACTATTTGTGTGTTGTGACACATATTGTTGAAAGTGCGTTGGCTGTGTTGAGAACAAAGTCATTGATTGAAGTTTTTCAACCAACCTCTAACCTTTCTCTCTCATCGACATCTCATAGCCACGTCCGCTATTCCCTTTCTGAGAAAGGACTTGAAGATGCTGATCTTGCCTTTAAACGTGATGCTTATTTAGGCCCCGCACCTGTTTCACTTACTCAATATAGTGATGTGGTAAAGCAGCAAGATCTAAGAGTAGAGTTAGTGACTCGGCCACATGTCGAAGCAGCACTGAATGATGTATATGGTGTCGATAGAATGATTTCGGTATTGGGGCCAGCAATTAATTCGGGGCGTGCCTTATTACTGTATGGGCATGCGGGGACGGGTAAAACATTTGTAGCTTCACGTATTGTCAATGCGCTGCATACGTCTGTTTTCATTCCTTATGCTGTTTATGCATTAGGTAACATCATTAAGGTGTTTTCCGCACAACATCATAAACCGTTGGATAACAACGGCAGTGATCAAAGTATCTCCCTCAAAGATCAATACGACAAGCGTTGGCTTAATTGTGAAAGGCCAAATATTCAGGTGGGCGGAGAGCTCACCATGGATATGCTTGAAGTCAATCATTCTGAGAACAGTCGAGTCTGGTTAGCACCGGTTCAAATGATGGCAAACAATGGGATTTTTATCATTGATGATCTTGGTCGTCAGCCAATGCCAGTCGATGCTTTGCTTAATCGTTGGATTGTACCGATGGAATATTCCTTTGATTATTTATCGCTACCTAACGGACAGCAAATCACGATGCCGTTTGTTCTAACGCTTGCCTTTTCTACCAACTTAAATCCCAAGAAAATAAGCGATCCGGCCTTTTTACGTCGTTTAGGTTACAAGATTGAATTCAAGCCACTTAATCAGCGAGATTATGAAGCTTTATGGATGAGCGTCGTTGCTGATAAAGAGGTCGAGCTTCAAGACGGTTTTTTTGAGCGTTTGTCTCAAATGCACACGCTGCTTAAGGTGCCACTTTTCCCATGTTTACCGAAAGATCTCGTTGGTATAAGCAAAGATATTCTTTCGTTTGAGCAGCTACCACCTGTTATCACATTCGATATTCTTTCCATGGCATGGGAAGTTTATTTTACCTCTGATGGACACGAGGAAGAGAATAATGAATAAGAGTCAAGTTTTCCTACTGTTTTTACTGTCCGTAGTATTCGGCTTAGCGGCTGTATTTTTTGCTAAGCAGTGGATGGATGATCAAGTTCAGCCAACCGTTGAAGTTGAAACGATCGAGCGCCACCCCGTTGTTGTGGCATCACAAGAAATTGAAGCCGGAACTATTATCGAGGATCAGTTTTTAACCACCAGATTGATGGAAGTTGATTGGATTAATGAAAATAACTATTCGGATAAAGCAGAGCTGATTGGCAAGGTTGTTGCGAATACTGTCTATGCGGGAGAGGTGCTTCACAAGTTACGATTTACTGTACCAGGAGAAGGGTCAACGCTTGCAGCTCTTATCCCTGAAAATAAACGTGCGGTAACGATACGTGTTGATGATGTTATTGGTGTGGCGGGTTTCTTATTACCGGGTAACAAGGTTGATATTCTCAATACCGTTTCTTACGGAAAAAATTCTGCCACGACTCAAACAGTATTAAAAGACATCAAGGTTTTGGCTGTCGACCAAACGGCTAAGACGAATGAAAACAGTCCAATTATTGTACGAGCGGTAACACTTGAGATGACGCCGAAAGAGGCAGAGAAACTTCTCACGGCTAAAAGCAAGGGCGATATTCAGCTGACTTTGAGAAACCCACATGAAGTTGAGAAAAAAGTGGTTCGTCGATATGTGCCTAGACCAAGTGTCACCATTATCAAAGGTACAGAAACATCTAATGTGCGCGTCAAGGATTGAGGTGAAATATGAGAATATTAATTGCGTGTGTTTTGAGCCTGATTTGTATTTCGACGGCCAGTGTTGCGGCGTTACAAACGGGAAAAACAGTCACGGTTCCACATCATAAATCTACGCATGTCGTGCTGTCGGGAAAAGCGGCGAAGGTTTCTCTTGGTGATCCTGAAGTTTTAGATATTGTAATTTTAAAATCAAATGAAGTGTTTTTAATTGGTAAAAAATTAGGTGCGACAAACCTAATGGCTTGGGACTCTCGAGGTCGGTTAATTGAGTCTATTAACATTGAGGTTACTCATGATCTTAATAGCCTCAAAGCTAAATTATATGAGTTCCTTCCAGATGAAACTATCGAAGTCCACAGCGCACAGAATCGTTTGTTGTTGAGTGGTCAGGTGAGTAATCAACAACAAATGAATGTCGCGATGCGAATTGCAGAAACGTATTCATCTGGGCAAACCGCTGACAAATCAAATGAAAGTGGTAGCGAGCAAGCCGCTGCTACCGGTGTTATCAATTTGATGTCCATTGGCGGGGCTCAACAAGTCATGTTAGAGGTGACGGTTGCCGAGGTGCAAAGAAGCTTGGTGAGAAAGTTTGATGCAAACTTCCACTTCTTCCAAACCAGTGGGTCTGACTTTTCTTGGGGGGCGTCTTCAGTCCCTGCTGGTGTGTTAGGTGCAACCCCAATTTTCAATATTCCTACCTCTACCGATTACGGCATTTTAGGTTCTTTCATTGATAGTAATACATTGTTTACTTTCGCACTGGACGTAGCAAAACAAAACGGGGTCGCTAAGGTATTGGCTGAACCGAACTTAACCGCATTAAGTGGTTCTAAGGCTGAGTTTTTAGCTGGTGGGGAGTTTCCAATTCCAGTGCCTGATGAGGATGGTATTACGATTGAGTACAAAGAGTATGGTGTGGGTTTAAAGTTCATCCCAACGGTACTCAGTGACAAAAAAATCAACCTAAACTTAGCGGTTGATGTGAGTGAAATTGCCAATAGTAGCTCGTTAACGATTGATCCTGGTACTACCAATGCGACTTACTTTATCCCTCCAATTACACGAAGAAGTGCGTCATCGACGCTTGAGTTAGCCGACGGTCAGACCATCGGTATTGCGGGGTTGTTGAGTGAGAATGTTAGGGACATCAGTAACAAGATGCCAGGCTTTGGCGATGTGCCGATTTTAGGTCAGCTTTTCAATAGCCAAGAGTATGTATCTGGTGAAACAGAGCTCGTTATTCTTGTTACTCCTCGACTCGCAAAGCCTATTGATCGAACGAAAGTGACGTTACCAACTGATGCCTTTGTTGACCCTAATGACTTGGAATATTACTTATTGGGTCGAAGCGCTTATATAGCTGAACCGTCTGAGTCTGATTCAGAACAGTCTCAAGCTTCACAGGATATATCACCGACCGATGGTGGTAGCGAAGGCTCATTTGGGCATGATTTATAAGGAGATAGATATGATTAGAATAATGATGGTCTTTCTCGTGATGGTGTTAGTTGGCTGTGCAAATGATGCTCGTTTAGGGCACTCAGTCGCACTGGTGAAAACAGAGCAAACGTATAACCCTAATGCGACCCAAGAGAATTTACTCGAAGTACCTGATGGTACAGGGGAGCGGATGCAGACTGGTTACGACAGATATGTAGGCAGAGGTGAAAATGATCTGTCCGGAAGTAGTAGCCAGATCTTAGAAGATTTTAACTAAATCTGGAGGTACTCACATGTTGTATCGAGTATCACAAAGCCCGAAAAAACAACAAGGCTTAGTTGCGGTGATGATTACTGCTGCCTTGTTGGTTTTTCTAGCAGTCTCAGCGCTAGCTGTAGACATAAACCATATGGTCGTGAATAAAACGCGCTTACAAAATGCAGTCGATTCTGCTGCGCTAGCTGCCGCAACTATTTTAGACAATAGTAAGGATAAAGATGCCGTAGATGCAGAGGTTGGCACCGCATTAAATGCTATGGCAGCCGCCACAGGTAATCATGAATTTGATTTTAGTACGGCTTCTGTAAACATTGATTATTCAAATGATCCTAAGGATTTTACAGGAACAGCAACGTTCGGTGCAGATGATGATGTCTATGTGCGTGTTCGTGTCGATTCCTTGGATATGGATGAGTTTTTCATTCAAATGTTTGGACTAGAAAAAACCGTTTCGGCGAGTGCGGTTGCTGGTCCTAGTTCTGGTCAGGTCGTTGTTAATAATGTTGTGCCAATTGGTGTGTGTATTGGTGATGGCACGTCGGATAATGATGTCTCACCAGAAGATGGGTACCATGATGTTACTGGTGAGGAAATAACCAGTGTTTTTGGTTATGAAGTTGGCACCGTTCATGCGTTAAAGGTCGGCGACAGTAGCTTATCTGAAATGGGGAACGGTAATTACCACCTTCTTGATTTTGGATCTGGTGGTAAAACGGTGAAAGAAGGTTTAGGGGGGGACTATAGTTATCCTGTTGCAATAGGTGACGATATAACCACCAAACCAGGAGGAACGGTTGGTCCTACCGGTGATGGCTTAAATACTCGATTTGGTGATTATGGTGGAGGATTATCGGCATCAGATTACCCCACTGATTATGTAACGACTGAGCCTACTAATGAGATTACGATCGATGCTAGTACGGGAGATATCGATTTTGACGGCAGTTATACCTATGCTCAATATGAATCAGCGACTAACACATGCATAGCTAATAATGGTTCTGGGTGTGCGGCTAATGGTGTTGCTTGGCGTCGTATATTACCTATACCTATGGTGGATTGTTCAGGTAAAAGTGGCGGTGCGACTGAATTTACGGTGAACAAAATTGGTTGTTTCTTCTTGCTACAAAAAGCGCCGACAAATAATTCAGGTACTCCAGCCGTATTTGGTGAATTTATTCACTCCTGCAGTGTGACAGGTGGGGCGGGTAGTACGACCTCTACAACAGAAGGGACTTATAGGATTGTTTTGTATAAGGACCCTGATAGTGGGGAGTCTTGATCATGAAGCAATCTAATCAATTTCAACAGGGATTTGCTGCCGTAGAGATGGTCATTGCGACTCCCGTGTTACTGTTTTTTCTAGTCTTAGTTCTAGAGCTTGGCAATATTCTTGTTCACTACAATGTGATATCGAAGTCAGTGCAAAATGGCGCTCGTTATGCGGTTAGTGAAGTGTATGGAACCATTGGTGGAACCATCGCACCGACGTCTGAAATTCAGAATGTCGTGGTCTATGGTCAGAACAGCGTAGGAACAGCTGTATTATCTTCACTGACGACATCGGATGTGACTGTAACCCCCCCTTCAGGAGACAGTTATGTACGAGTCAGTGTGACGTATGATTATGTTCCACTCTTCTTGTCTATTCCTTTTTCGAACGAGAGTTTTGCTCTTCCATTAAGTGTGACTTCCGTGATGAGGGTGCTGTGATGATAAGGCTTAAAAGACAAACCAAAGGGCTTGCCATTATTGAGTTCACTTTGGTCTCATCATTAATTTTTCTACTGCTGTTTCTCATTTTAGCGTTGGGTGCCTATATATTTTCGCTGCAAATGGTCAGTGAAGCGACTAGGAAGGCTGCTAGGTTAGCGACGGTCTGTTACGTCTTAGATAGAGATAATATTGCGGGAATGGTGGTGGATGATATTCCTCTTGTTGGGTTTACTAATGCGAACTTAGAAGTGGCTTACTTAGACGCGAGCGGGGTAGAGATTGCTTCTGATTTTGAAGCGAACTTTGGTGATATTAAATTTGTGCGTGCTAGGGCTACGGGTTATGGCATTCAGCTAATCAGTAACCTAAGCTTTTTAGGAAATAGTGGGTTTTTAGCCGCCCCTGCGTTTGAAACAATACTGCCAGCAGAAAGTTTGGGAGTGGTGAGGCCTGAAACTGAAACTAGCACTAACATATGGAATAGATGCCCATAAGAGGTTATTTAAAAGGAGATAAATGTATGGGGGAAGCGATCAAAATAACGCCGAATGAAAACGATAAAGATATGACGCGTTTAAGAACGAATCTAAAGGTCTGGTTAGTCTACAGTACTGACGGCTTTCATTCGCATATGAGTCAAGAACTAAAAAAATGCCGAAATGTTCATGTGACCTCGTTTTCTCTTGCGGCAATGAGTGAAGAATACCTAAAAAGTGCAGATGTCCCAGAGCTTATTTTTGTTGAAGCTAATGGGAATTGGGCTCAAAAAATGGTTGAGTTACAAGGGTATGATTTGTCTTTAGAAGACAAGGATTTGTCTTTAGTTGTGCTCGGTGATGAAAGTGATAATGGATCATTAAAAATCGCACTTCGCTTGGGGGCTTCAGATTTTCTGTCTCATAATGTGACTCTATCGGACTTACTTCCATTATTGAAGAAAACCGCTTCCGAAAAGCTTGAGAACTCCAGTTACGGAGAGTTTATCTTGTTTTTGAATACCAAAGGAGGGATGGGGGCAACCACCTTGGCGTTAAATACTGCCATTGAGATGGCCACTCAACATCCGAATGAAGTTCTTTTACTCGATATCGATCTTCAGTTTGGCGTGATTCCAGACTATTTGAACATAGTACCGACTTATAGCGTTTCTGATGCGATCAACAGTTCGAATGATTTGGATGAAATGTCTTTGGGCTCTTTGGTAAATAAACACGAATCAGGTCTCCATGTTCTAAGCTTTAAACATGAAAATAACGCTGATGATTTCGAGCAGGCTCAGAAAATTGGCAGATTACTTCCAATTCTGCGTCGTTTCTACCCTTATGTGATCATTGACCTATCTAGAGGCTTAGATCACGTATTTGCATCAGCAATATCACCAGCGACTAAAGTACTTTTGGTTTTGCAACAGAGCTTAGTGTCAGTAAAAAACACAAGCAGACTAATTAAATCTCTGAAATTTGAGTACGGCTTACAAAGTGACTCAATAGAGGTCATTCTCAACCGTTATGAAAAGCGACATTCAATTAAGTTGAAAGACATTGAGCAAGCAGTGGGCAACCACGACATACACCTTATGCCAAATGATTTTAAAGTCGCGCTAGAGAGTGCCAACTTGGGGCAGCCGTTAGTTCAGTCGAGAAAAAAAAGCTCTATTACTCGCTCTATCATCGACTTATCTCATGTTCTTTCACCACCGGAGCAGGAAGAGAAAGGGTGGCTGAAAAAGTTGTTTTCATAATGGGTTGATGAAAAGTAAACACGAGGGATTGTGATGTTCTTTAAACGAAAAAATGTAAATCCAGAGTTTGAAAAAAAAGTAGAACAGATTTCGCATGATTCAGAAGATGCCAATCCTGTTGAACGTTTATCAAGTGTTGAGATGTCCAGTCACTCTCGGACAGAAGCGAGCGTTGAAAAAGAGAAGGCGATTGACGAGGCTCGCAAAGTACTGGAGCAAGAATTGTCAATCAAACACTTCTTTCACAAGCAGTTGCTTGAAACGTTAGACTTAGGGTTACTTTCTAGCTTGGAGAAAGAGCGCGCCAAGCTAGATTTGCATGAAGCTATCGTTCAGTTGATGGCTGATGATGGTAGTCATGCACTCAGCGCAGAAGGTCGTAAGCGGGTCATCAAACAAATCGAAGATGAAGTTTTTGGTCTGGGGCCGTTGGAGCCCTTATTAGCTGATCAAACTGTGTCGGATATATTGGTCAACGGCCCTAAAAGTGTTTACGTTGAGCGCCGAGGTAAATTAGAAAAAACACCGTATACGTTTTTAGATGATCGTCACTTAAGAAACATTATTGATCGTATTGTCAGTCAGGTTGGTCGCCGGATTGATGAAGCATCACCTATGGTAGATGCCCGCTTAGTTGATGGTTCTCGTGTTAATGCGATTATCCCGCCTCTCGCACTCGATGGCCCTTCCGTTTCGATCCGTCGTTTTGCTGTCGATCGTTTGACCATGGATAACTTAATTGGTTACGACTCAGTCTCGCCTCAAATGGCTAAGTTTGTGGAGGCTGCTGTGAAAGGTGAGCTCAATATATTGATTTCAGGAGGGACGGGGTCAGGGAAAACAACCACACTGAATATCTTTTCTGGTTTCATTCCGCGAGACCAGAGAATTATTACCATAGAAGACTCGGCCGAATTACAACTGCAACAACCACATGTTATTCGTCTCGAAACCCGCCCTGCTAACCTAGAAGGGAAGGGAGAAATCAGCCAGCGCGAATTGGTTAAAAATACCTTGCGTATGCGACCAGATCGAATCGTGGTTGGGGAGGTGCGTGGTAGCGAAGCCGTTGACATGCTAGCAGCGATGAATACCGGTCATGATGGTTCACTGGCTACCATTCACGCGAATACCCCCCGTGATGCCTTGAGTCGGGTCGAGAATATGTTCTCGATGGCAGGGTGGAACATATCAACCAAAAACTTACGAGCTCAAATTGCTTCGGCTATCCACCTTGTTGTTCAAATGGAACGCCAAGAAGATGGTAAGCGTCGTATGGTGAGTATCCAAGAGATCAACGGCATGGAAGGTGAGGTGATTACGATGTCGGAAATATTCCGTTTTCAGCGTAAAGGTATTGATGAAGACGGCAATATTATCGGTTATTTCACAGCAACGGGGGTTGTGCCTCAATACCATGACCAGTTAGTCAAACGTGGACTCGACCTGCCTTTCGAGCTCTTTAGTGAGACCAAAGTCTAAGGATATATTATGGACAATGTAAGCGTTTCATTAGGTCTATTATTCATTGCGGTGCTTTTTATTTCGCAAGCTTTGTTGCTCCCTGCTGCAGGGAAAAAAGCGAAGCACAAAGAGTTGTCTCGACGTTTGAAAGAGACGCAACGTAATATCGATGCAGAGAGTTTGTCATTACTAAAAGAACACTATAACAAAGATTTATCTCCAGTAGACCGCAAGTTAATCGTCATTCCATATTTTGCTGGCTTAAAGAAAATGTTGGAACTAGCTGGCTTTAAATTAGCATTGAGCCGCTTTTTACTCATAGTTTCTCTTTGTGGTGTGTCGCTTACATTGATAGCGATAATGACCAACCAAGTATGGTTCATTAGTGTCGCGGCATTCATTTTTGTTTGGGTTGTCGCCTATCTATTTGTGCAAAATCGAGTGACCTACCGAATGGCTCGATTTGAGGAACAGCTTCCCGAGGCTTTAGATGTTATCCGACGAGCATTGCAAGCCGGGCAACCGTTGGTTCAATCATTTAACGAGGTTGGCGAAGAGCTTCCTGATCCTATAGGTGCCGAGTTTAAGAACACTTATAACCTGCTCAACTATGGTTATGACTTACGTTTGGCAATTTTACAAATGGCAGAGCGAGTCCCAACCGTTTCAATGCTAGCTTTTTCTAGCGCCGTAATGTTGCAGAAAGAGACTGGGGGAAACTTATCCGAGAATTTGCAAAAGGTATCTGAAGTACTTAGAGCGCGTTTTAAACTGGAAAGGAAAGTCAAAACGCTCTCGGCTGAGAGTCGGTTGTCAGCATGGATCTTAACGTTATCACCCTTTGGTTTGTTTTTTGCTATGCGGGTAGCTGGTCCCGAATACATCGAGCCACTTTACACAGATCCACGTGGTCTCTCTATGGTGAGTGTCGGTATAGTTCTTTTGGCTATCGGAGCCTTGTGGATTAAAAAGATCATCAGCATAGAGATTTAACCTATGGAATTATTAAATATTGAAGTTTGGAAGCAGATGTTAGCAGACTTTGGGGTCAGCTCTCAGATGGTTATCTATTCGATGATTTTGCTTACAACAGTCTTGTTAACACTAACGCTTGGATTTCTTTTTTTAGGAGCTCGCTCTCCTTTGGATAAGAAACTGAGACAAATATCAGAAGACGGATCTCCGACTGGCAGGAAACCTTATAACTTCTCTAATACGCTCGAATCATTAAGCCCTTTTTTAAGTAAAGGTAATAAAAAAGATAATGAAACCTACTCGGAAAAGTTGATGCATGCCGGGTTTCATGAAAAGAGTTCATTATCGGTTTTCTATGCGTTGAAGGTTCTATCTAGCTTGATAGGTATCGTCGCTGCTTTTATGGTTTATTACATAGCGTTGGGCGGAGAGTACAATAATTTACTCATCATGATCTGTGTTTTTCTTGGTACATTCACACCTAATATTATTCTATCTAAGCTACAAAAAGAGCGTCAGAAAAAAATCAGAAACGGTGTTCCTGATGCATTAGATCTTCTTGTTGTATGTACTGAATCAGGGCTTGGTTTTAATGCGGCTCTTGGTCGTGTTGCATCAGAGCTCTATGTCTCTCAGCCTGAACTCGCGGATGAACTAGAGACGGTATTTGCTAAAATTCAAGCGGGTGTCACTATGCCTGACGCACTTAGGCAGCTTATCGAACGAACCGGTTTAGTCGAATTGGAAGGTTTGGTTTCTTTGCTTTCTCATGCATCGAGAATGGGCGGAAGCTTAGCGCAAACGCTCCGTGACTATACTGAAGATTTTAGAGATAAGCGTCAGCAAGCCGCTGAAGAAATCGCGGCGAAAATACCGACTAAAATGTTATTCCCCATGTTGATATTTATTTGGCCTTGTTTTTTCATTGTCGCACTTGGCCCTGGACTCTTGATTGTAATGGACGCATTGAGTGCGCCGGGAGCAAGTTTATGATTTTATACAATAAGTTTCTTCTTCTATTATTGCCATTTTTGCTACTTGGTTGCGCATCTTCTGATGAACCAACCAACCAATTTGATGCCGAATTGTATTCGGGTAAACCAATCGATAGTTTGACTAGTGATGATCCACCGCTAAATGAAAAAGAAGCAATCATGCGCGGTGACATTGCTCTGCGAGACAACAATATAGACTTGGCGTTGTATGAATACATACGCTCTTTGTCTTTCCCTGAAAAAGAGTTTCACGATAAAACTCTGTTCACTATTGGCCAAATACATTCGTCTCGCGGTAACTATGCGTTGGCCGAGAAAGCTTACCTTGCAGCGCTAGATTTTAACCCTGCCCACACTGAAGTGCTGGAACAGTTAGGTGTGCTATACACCAAACAACGTCGTACAGATGAAGGGCGGAGTTATTTCTTTAAAGCGATTAATTCAGACCAAATTCGTTTAAAAAGCAGTGAAACTATCCAGAATTACCAAGCATTGAACCAAAGTGAAGTGGCCAGTTTGAAGGTCGATAGTATGTCTCCAGCGCTAGCTTATATGGGGATTGGCGTACTGGAAGATGTTGACGGAAAGCATCAGATCGCACAAGAGTACTTTAAAAAGTCACTGACGATAGATAAAAGTTCAGTCAAAGCTTTGTTGAATATGGGCTACTCCCACTACATGTACGGTAACTACAAGGAAGCCTATCAATACACGCGTTCAGCTTTAGAGTTGGATCCGAATAATGAAAAAGCTCAGAATAATCTGGCACTTATTTATTTAGCGTCTGGGGATATTAAAAAAGCAACCAACGTATTCATGAGGCATATGGACGCTCCGGAGGCGTTAAATAATGTCGGCTACTTCTTGATATTACAAGGAAAGCCCGATCAGGCAGTTCCTTATTTACAACAAGCTATCAATAAAAAATCATCTTACTATAAAGTGGCTAATGAAAACTTAAACAGAGCACTAGCGGAAGTGAGAGAGATGGAGTAATAGGGATTTGATTTTGGCTCAATGAAAAGGATATTCATATTGCCTAAAAGCGAAAGCTTTAATAAAGATATCATTGTAATTTCTGGTCTTTGGCTAGTTTGTGCCACAGTGATATTTATTTATAAGTGGGAAAGCGTTTCAATACTCAACTTGAATGACAATGACGACTATATGCGTTTTGTTCAGTTTCAAGAGTGGATGAAGAACGGCCATTGGTACCTAGAGCCGATGACCAACTTCAATGCCGCTGATGGTATTATTATTCATTGGTCTCGATTTCCTGACCTAATACTATCTTTAGTGGCTTTCCCATTGCTATTTATGGTTGATGACAGTACTGCGTATACAATCTCAATTTCCATTGTCCCTTTACTCTACTTATTCTTGTATGCGCTCTCATGCTTTTATCTATGCGAACATTACTTTGGAGAGAAGTATCGATTTGTAAGTATGATGTTCGCAGTTTTTTCTCCTGCTATCATACACTTCCTACCTGGCTCTATTGACCATCATAATATCCAACTTGTTTTAGCAACACTTTTCTTATCAGTAACACCAATTACGTTCAGCAACCTAAAACAATCATGGCGAGTGTATGCTCAGGCCGTTTTTATGTCTCTATCTCTGTGGACGGGGATGGATAATATATTGTTATTTATGGCATTCCTTGTTTCTTATACGGTGTATTTCTGTTTTTTTCGTCGTGAGTGGTTTAGCTATGTATCTAGGTTATATTTGACCTGTGCAGTTTTTGGTACTTTTACTGTCCTATTGAATAGACCGTACGATGAGTTCTTTGTTTTCAAGTATGACGAGATCTCATTTATTCTTGTTATTCTATTCTTTAGCGGATGGACCTTTGTTAACTTATATAATCGATTGGCGAATCAAGAACAGAGCTCGACTCAAAAGTTAATATTATTACTTTCCCTTAGTTTGTTATGTTTAGTCCCTGTAGCCGTTCTCTACCCATCACTCACCAGTGCATTCTTGATAGATTATCCACCGATACTTAAGCTGTATTGGCTAGATCAGGTCACCGAGGCCAAATCTGTAGTTGATTACATAGCAATTAAGGGTTTCTTTTCTGTAGATAATTATACATTACTATTGGTCCCCGCTATTCTATACCCAGTTTTCAGAATTAAAAATCACCACTGTACAATATTATATCTAATATTCATGTTTAATCTAGCCCTTGCGATATTTTGGCAGGTTAGAGTAATAAGATTGTGCTTTGTTTTAGCTGCACCTTTCCAAGCCTATTTTATCATTAAACTATCTGAATATGTCAGGTTCACAATGTTAAAAGTCAGCATTATCTTTTCTGGATCTCCATTATCTGTAGCATTTTTTATTATTTCATTGTCACCAACAGGTGAAATTACCACTACCTTTGATGATGAATACAAGTCACCAAGTATCTTTAATGTATTAAAAGATAACGGTATCAATTCACATACTATCCTTTCTGGAATCGAAACTGGCGCACCTGTATTAGCTAAAACGAACAACAGTATAATTGCAGCGCCTTATCATAGAAATATTGTTGGCAACCAATTTTTAATCGAAGTGATGTTAGAAGAGAACATGTTTCTGGCAAGAAAAAAAATAGTAGATAAAAAGGTTGACTATATATTGATCGGTAATGACCCTCACTTATCTCTCCTCAAGAACTCTGGAGGCGATGATTCTTTAGTTAGAAGGCTTCATGGGGATAATATTCCTGCTTGGCTAGAAGTTACCTACGATGGAATTGCGGATGGTTACCGAGTTTTTAAAGTAAGGAGTGAGTATGAATAAACAGAAATTAGCAATATTACTCCCATGTTATAACGAAGCCGGAGCGGTTGGAAAAACGGTGGCTGACTTTCAACGTGCACTACCAAGTGCGACGGTTTATGTGTACGACAATAACTCTACTGATGGCACGGTCGAAGAGGCGCTGCAAGCTGGTGCTGTTGTTCGCCATGAGTATCGTCAGGGCAAAGGTGAAGTTGTGCGACGGATGTTCTCAGATATTGATGCTGATATTTATATTATGGCTGATGGTGATGATACCTACGACGCCTCCATTAGCCCTACACTGATTGAACAACTGGTTACTGAACAGCTCGATATGATCATTGGCAGTCGAGAGCGCTCTTCCGAGGCTTATCCTGCAGGACATATTTTGGGTAATAAGATGTTTTCGACCCTAATAAATAAAGGGTTCAATGCTCAATTGAATGATGTTTTCTCTGGCTATCGAGTGATGAGTCGCCGGTTTGTAAAAACGGTTCCTATTTTCAGTGATGGCTTTCAAATTGAGACGGAACTAACCGTGCATGCATTGCACCATAATATGTCGATCAAAGAAGTACCCACTCATTACCACTCAAGGCCTGAAGGCACGGCGAGTAAGCTGAATACATTGAGTGATGGGATCAAAATCCTCAACTTTATTTTGTTCCTGCTACGAGACGTAAAGCCGATGTTTTTTTTCGGTGCTTTGTCGGTGTTGCTTTGCTTTATCTCATTGGGATTAGGGGTTCCCGTTATTATCGATTTTATTGATACCGGGCTCGTTGAAAGAGTCCCAACAGCTATTCTGTCTAGTTCAATTGCACTTATCGCGGTGATGTCTTTCTTTTGCGGCTTGATACTCGACAACGTGTCGCGCGGCAGACGAGAGATGAGGATCCTTTCAATATTAAGAAGTCACGATCACAAGCCATCTCAATAGGATTCAGGAATGAGAATAAACAAGGATGAAGACAAGGAGTGGCTCGATTATTTGTCCCGTTTCAGTGATGAATATGACGAGCGAGTCTACGAAAGCAGTACAACAGGCTATGTGATGAGGGCGGGTCATATAGCGTGTGAGAAGCCTTTCAGTAACAGAGAGCATTTCTCGAAGGTGCTAGAAGTGGGTTCAGGAACGGGTGAACACTTGAGACATGTTCAGCATAGTTTTGACGAGTATACGGTCAGTGATGGCGATTCTGCCGCACTTGAAGTGGCAAAAAGGCAACTCAGTAACACCAGTACTTATGACAAGCTCGTTTTTAATGTAACGAATGCACGAGCGTTAGACTTTGAAAGCAACTGCTTTGATCGTGTTATTGCGACACATATATTGGAACACCTTTATGAGCCTCATCTTGTGATTAAAGAATGGCTTAGGGTATTAAAGCCGGGCGGCACTTTGTCCATTTTGATTCCTACAGACCCAGGTATTGCATGGAAGGTTGGTCGTTATATGACGACAAGAAAACTTGGAGTGAAAAAGGGGTGGAACTACGATTACATTATGGCGAGAGAACATGTTAATCCCTGCAATAATTTGATCGCCTTTTTAAAGTACTATCTCCCTGATAATAAACACTCTTTTTGGCCGTTAAGCCCAATCCCGCTAATTGATTGCAATTTGTTTTTTAACTTCCATGGAATCAAGCCTGCTAGTTAAAGGTTCGACGGCTCCTATCGTTCAGTCGTAAGCAAGAAGTTAGGTATTCACTAACTTCTTGCTTCGGTTAGATCTTTAGTTAACAAAGCCAGTAAGAGCGCCGAATAGCATAAACATGCCGACAAGCCCTACGATTGGCATCTTGACCGTTTTTAGTAGCCACACGCCAACAATGATCAAAGCGAAGTCTAAACCACTGCTCACTGCGCTTGTGAAAATCGGTTGATATAGCGCTGCCAACAATAAACCGACAACCGCCGCATTCACACCAGTAAGAGCGCCAGCCACTAAAGGTTTGCTTGCAATCGCCTGCCAGTTTTTCAACACACCGAGTAGTAATAAGAAGCCCGGTAAGAACACAGCAATCGTTGCGAGTAGTGCGCCTGTGATCGGTGCCGATGGCATCAATACATAACCTAAGTAAGTCGCAAGTGTAAACATAGGCCCTGGTACTGCCTGTGCTGCTGCATAACCTGTTAGGAAGGCATCTTGAGACAGTTGGTCACCAATACCATTTTGTAGCAACGGAAGTACCACGTGGCCGCCGCCGAATACTAAGCTACCTGCTTGGTAGAACAGGCCAAACACTTCAATACCTTGAGAGTAAGCACTGAATAGAGGCAGACCAACCAGCAAAGCAACAAAAATCACGAGAGGCGTTACCGATATTTTTTGCGTTGAAGGTATCGTTTTGAGCTCTTGAGATGTCAAGAACTTACTGCCAATCATCGCTGCAAATAGAAGCACTAAAACTTGAGGCCAGATGCCTGGAATCAGTAGCAGAACAATCGCGGTAATCACACATAAGGCGGTTGCTATCTTCGATTGGCAAAAGTTCTTGTACATACCAAAGGTTGCATCAGCCACAACCACTACCGCTAATAACTTAAGCCCGTGAATGATTGAATTGAAAAGTGGTGCTTCCAATAGCTGGTTGCTGACTAACGCCAATATCAGCATCAGAATCACAGATGGGGAAGTGAAGCCGACAAATGCAGCAATAGCACCTGTTAATCCACCTTTCTTGTAGCCAACCGCAAAGCCAACCTGACTTGAGCCAGGGCCCGGTAGAAATTGGCTAAGAGCGACAATCTGCCCGTACTCTTCGTCGGACAACCAATTCAGTTTCTCAACAAAGGTTTTACGGAAGTAGCCAATGTGTGCTGCTGGTCCACCAAAGCTAATCCAGCCAAGCCAGAAAAAGGTTTTAAAAATTGAAAGCATGATCGATTCCAGATAAATGTTTAGCGTAATTTAGGTGGAGTTGAACTATGATTCAAATTAATTGTTTTAATTATAACTATGAATAATATGGGATTGATTTGTGGCTGATTTTAACTGGAAAGGAATTGACCTTAACTTATTGATTGCACTGCAGGCTTTGTATAAAACGAATAGCGTGAGTAAGGCTGCTGAGCGTTGTTATGTCAGCCAATCTGCGATGAGCCATAGCTTACAAAGGTTACGAAAGTTGTTTGATGACCCTTTGTTTGAGCGTGTGGGCAGCAAGATGGAGGCAACCGACCGAGCCATTGAACTATCAAGTACCGTGGACGCGCTACTGAATACCATCCAGTCTGAAGTTCTGTTATCTAAATCGTTTGATGCAGAGACTTATAAAGGGACTTGGAAGATTGGTCTCACTGATTATGCCGAGCAGATGTTCGCTCCAATATTGTTTGACCTGATTAATCAATCCTCTCCTTATTCCCAAGTAGCGTTGTTCAATGTAAACCGGAGTAACTACCAGCAAGTCTTTGACGATGCCAAGCTTGATATGACGATAGGTAGCTTTGGTGAGGTACCAAAGCAATATCGAACAAAGCATTTGTATACGGAGCAACATGTTTGTTTACTTGATCAATCGGTTCTATCTATTGAGGAGCCGATGTCGCTAGAACAATTTGTTGCTGTCGAGCACGCGCTCGTTTCTCCGGCAGGGGCTTTAAAGACGGGAGTGGACACTCGTTTAGGTGAACTAGGTTTAAGCCGGAAAGTCGCGATATCTTCCAGTAACTTTTTAACTGTTAAGCGGCTCATTCGTGGCAGAGAACTATTGTGTATTGTCCCCAAGCTAGTCGCGCGCAAGGATATGGATAGTGAAGAAACCTTACTAGCTGTGAAGCCACCAATTGATGTTCCAGATTTTGATATCCAGCTTGTTTATCGAAAGGCAAAGCATTTAGATGATAAAAATAAACTACTTAGAAAGCTGATTACTAATGCGATCTCATCTGTGATTTCCGAATAGTTTATTGTGTCGGTTAATCGTCAAATTCATATGAATTAATTTTAGAAAAATCCGGTTTATTATAAGAACCCGACTATACTTAATTTACGACTTAAAGCAGTCGTAAAGAATAGGCTTTTTGATTTACCTAAGTAAAAAAATTGGTTATATCCTCATGATATAGCTTAAAAATCTACCAGGCTAAACGGACTTAGTTGGTCTTAAAAGCGCTAGCTCCCCCTAGCGCTTTTTTCTTTCAGTTGGATTCCGGTAATAGGCTCTGAATCCTCTTCAGCAGTTTTTCGATCTCTTGTTTTTCATAATTGGCAGTCACCTTAGATTGGCTACTTTCTCTCGCAAGCAGTGTGGTTTCGATATGATGTTGTAACAAGGCATCTTGAGAATTGGCGTTGAGCTTCTCTGCAAGTCTCACCGCTTGCTGGCCTATTTTTGTGAAATCTTGTTTGATGGTTGTAAGAGGCGGATTGAAGAATGCGCTGTCTTCTATGCCATCAAAACCGACAACAGCGACCTTGTCCGGTGCGGGTATTTGCAATTCTTGTAGTGCGCGTAAAACCCCTAATGCCATTTGATCACTGGCGACCAACACAGCATCAAACTGGATTTGTTTCGCGACGGCGTCTCGAATGCCAAGGTAGCCACTTTCTGCTTGCCAGTTTCCTTGATGTTGAAATTGTATCTGACAGTTTGCATCTGCTAGCACACCCAACCAACTCTGAAGACGGATTTGTGAGGCACTGGACTCATGAGGCCCGCTGATCAACAAGTATTTACTGCGACCATTTTCAATAAGATGTTGAGCCGCCAGCTTTGCGCCCTCGGCATGATCGCCGCATATATAGTTAACTTGGCTGTTAGAAGGGACATCAATGAAGATGAGGTTTAAGTGTTGATATTGTTCTACCAGCAATTCGGCGTCTGCACTCTTTAAAGGCACATTGAGAATGATGCTGTCGACCTGTTGGGCGATCAGTTCACGAATGGCTTCGCGGGTGTTGGTGAGGTTCGGTTCGGATACTACAGAAAAAGCGGTGCCATACCCCATATCGTGAGCCTGCATTCGTACACCGTTAGCGATCATTGCGGCGCCATGCAGTGCCATATCGAGCGTCACTAACCCTATGCTGGTGGACTTGGAACGGCTGAGCATTTGAGCCCCTTTATTGGGCACATATCCAAGCTTCTTTATCGCAGCATTCACTTTGTTTCGAGTGGATTCTGCGACATCTTGCGAACCGTTCGTCACCCTTGATACTGTTTGAGTCGATACGCCAGCCAGCTTCGCCACATCTTTAAAAGTTACACTCATCACACCGTCCATCGAATATTCCCGTCGTTCGATGAGCTTATCCAATTTAGCGAAATGAAACTCTGCTCCCTTTCAAAAAAATGTCATTTGAAACATTAAATATGTTTCCGGAAACAGTCGATCTTGTGCAAATTTTAGCAACGAATAAGTGTTTTTAGATCACGTTATTTAGCCGTTTTAGTACTAATTTCAGTCTTCAAGTTCACTATTAATTTTAGTTTATGTTTACGAAAACAATATGAGATTGGCTATGAGCGAATTTATTCATCTAACAAGTAAAAACCACAGTTTGATCATCAAATCGGGCCGTACTCCAGAGGTTCTTCACTGGGGCGCAAAGATCGCCAGTATTGATGAAGATCTTTTGTTATCAACCGAGAGACCGATCTCTCAAGCACGCCTTGATGTCGATGTACCGCTTTCTCTTTGTCCTGAATTGGGTAGCGGTCATTTTAATGCGCCGGGAATAGAAGGGCATCGTGATGGTTTTGATTGGGCACCCGTTTTTAATACCGTCCGCGTGGAAGCTCAGGTTCAGCAAGCCACTTTTGTTCTAGAAGACACCGTGTCTAAGCTTGAATTGACGGTTGAAATTAAACTGGATTACGAATCGGATGTGGTTCAAAAGCGCATCACAGTAACCAACAAAGGGGGCAGTAAATACTATTTAAATAAGCTGTCATCAACGTTGCCGCTGCCAAACCACGCCAATGAATTGATGACGTTCCATGGTCGTTGGTGTCATGAGTTCCAAACGCAACGTCAGCGTTTTGAGCATGGTGGCTTCATGCAAGAGAACCGTCGCGGCCGTACTTCACATGAAAACTTCCCTGGCATGTTTGCAGGAACGCAAGGTTTCTCAGAACAGAATGGTTTGGTGTGGGGCTTCCATTTAGGTTGGAGTGGTAACCACCAAATGCGTGCTGATGTTCGCAGTGATGGCCGCCGCTTTGTACAAGCGGGAGAGTTATTGTTAGCGGGTGAATCGATTCTAGAACCAGAGGCTACTTACCAGACACCTTGGCTCTATGGCTGTTACAGCAACTCTGGTTTGAACGGTATTGCTCAACGTTTTCAGCAGTTTGTTCGTGACAACATTATTCAATTCCCTACCGATAAACCTCGCCCTGTGCACTTAAATACTTGGGAGGGCATCTACTTCGACCATAAACCGGAATACATCATGCAGATGGCAACCGAAGCCGGCGCAATGGGTGTTGAACGATTCATTATTGATGATGGTTGGTTTATTGGTCGTGATGGCGAACGAACGGCCTTAGGCGATTGGTATCTCGATGAAGTGAAATACCCAAATGGCTTAGAACCTGTGATTGAACACGTTAACCAACAGGGGATGGAGTTCGGGTTGTGGGTTGAACCTGAGATGGTCAGCCAAGACTCAAACCTATACCGTAACCATCCTGATTGGGTCCTAGGTTTGCAAGGTTATCATCAACCGTCTGGTCGTTGGCAGTATGTTTTAGACTTGCAGAATGAAGCGTGCTTTGACTACTTGTTCTCTCGCCTTGATACGCTTCTGACTACGTACAATATCGGCTACTTAAAGTGGGACATGAATCGTGAATTAGTTCAGCCGGGCCACCAAGGTAAGGCGGCGGTGCATGGTCAAACTGAAGCCTTGTATCGTCTCGTCGATCAACTGAATCAAGCACACCCTAAAGTCGAGATTGAATCTTGTTCATCAGGCGGTGGTCGCATTGATTTTGAAATCCTCAAGAGAACACATCGATTCTGGGCATCCGATTGTAACGATGCATTGGAACGCCAAGCTATTCAAAAAGGCATGAGTTACTTCTTCCCACCAGAAGTTATGGGGGCGCATATTGGCCCTGCTGAGTGCCATTCAACCAATCGTCGTCACAGTATCAATATGCGTGGTGTCACCGCTTTGATGGGGCATATGGGTGTTGAGCTTGACCCGGTTAAAGAGTCGCAACAAGAGAAACAAGCTTTCTCTCACTACATCTCTCTGCACAAGCAGTTCCGCCATATTTTGCACTCAGGGCGCAGCTTTCGCATGGATCCTGCGGACAAAAACCAGAACATCTATGGGGTGCAGAATGATGATGAAATGCTGATCACCGTGTGTCAGTTGGCGATGCCTGAGTACGCTCTGCCATCACCACTTCGTATTAGCTGCGTGGAAGACAGTGCGCTGTATCAAGTGAAGTTAGTGGAGATGCCACAAACCAGTTTCCAACTCATGAAGCAACGCCCTCAATGGTTAGATAAAACACTGACTTTAAGCGGCGATAACCTCAAAGAGATTGGATTGACCTTACCTATTCTCGACCCAGAGTCTGCCTTGATTGTGCATCTAAAAAAGATGTGAATCTCTGACTCTGAGTACCCCTACAAATAAAAATCTAAATATAAAAATTATAATCGGCAGCGAGGTATTGCTGCCGCAATAACTCAACTTAAGGAAAACAAAATGTCTATTACCGTTCTGTTGTCATTTTTGTTATTTACTGGGTTTGTAGTCGCGTTTACCTACAACAAAGTGAAAAATGATAAAAACACCTCACAAGATGGTTTCTTTCTTGGCGGAAGAAGCTTAACCGGCGGCTTAATCGCCAGCTCACTTATCTTAACAAACTTGAGCGCCACCAGTTTCGTGGGCATGAGCGCACAAGCTTATACCCACAATATGAGTGTCATGGGCTGGGAAGTGGCCTCTGGTGTCACTTTGGTGATCATCGCTTTGATGTTAGTTCCTCGTTATTTGAAGCAAGGCATCACCACTATTCCTGATTTCTTAGAGAGCCGCTACGACATGTCGGTGAAGAAGTTTGTGACGTTACTTTTCTTGTGCCAATACGTGATCAACATTTTGCCTACCACACTTTACGCGGGCGCCGTTGTTTTGGGTGAAATCTTCGATGTTCAGGCCCTGCTTAATATTTCAGAGTTTAGCTCAATCGCGCTTATTTCGGCGACGATTGGTCTACTTGGCTTCTTTTACGCAATTTATGGTGGCCTGAAAGCGGTTGTGATTGCAGATACCATTAATGGCGTAGGCTTGATTGTTGGCGGCATGATGATCCCTGTGTTTGGTTTGATGGTACTGGGCGAAGGTAGCTTTGGTGCTGGCTTAGATATTCTGCTTTATGCCGCGCCAGAGAAGCTTCAATCGGTGGGTACAGAAAGCGATCCACTGCCGTTCTCAACATTGTTTACTGGTCTGCTTTTGGTGAACTTGTACTACTGGGGTACTGATCAATCCATTATTCAACGCGCATTAGGTGCTAAAAACCTGAAAGAAGGTCAGAAAGGTGTAATCCTTGCCGGTGCGATTAAGGTTATCTCTCCGCTGTTCTTGATCATTCCAGGCATCATCGCTTTCCACATGTTTGGTGCTGATGCGGGCAACCCAGACACCATGTACACCCGTTTAGTTAATGAAGTTTTGCCTAAGCCGCTGGTGGGTTTCTTCGTTGCGGTGATGTTTGGTGCGATTTTGAGTACCTTTAATGGTGTGTTGAACAGCTCAACGACTCTGTTTGCGTTGAACGTGTATAAGCCGCTATTTGGACAAGGTAAAACAGACGAAGAGCTAGTGGATAAAGGGCGTATTTTTGGTGTTGTGATTGCGATTATCTCGGTATGTATCGCACCATTCATCATGTACGCACCAGAAGGTCTTTTCCAATACCTTCAAATGGTGGCGGGGTTCTTCAGTGTGCCAATCTTTACTATCGTGTTTGTCGGCTATGTATCTAAACGTGTACCCGCTGTAGCGGCGAAAGTGGCGTTGGTGGTGTTTGTAAGTTCATACGCAGCAATGCAGCTAGTATTTAAAACACCGATTCACTTCCTACATCAATTAGCGATTCTATTCGTAGTATGTACCGCGTTGATGTTCATCATTGGTTACTTTATGCCGCGTGAATCTGAGTACGTGATGCCAGTCAATGAGAATATTGATGTGACACCTTGGGAGTTCCGTTTCGAGGCTTCGGCTATTATTCTTTACATGGTGCTTGGTGCTTACGTTATGTTCTCGGATGTGGGTTTTGTATCGGACGATCCAACCATCATGCAAGTTTATGGCGTGTGTGGCATTGTTATGTTGCTCGGTATTTTTGGACGACTAGCAAAGCGAAAGAAAGCACTTGCGACCGCGTAGATGAGTTCGGGTAATTAAAAACGAAAACGCCGCTCTTTGGAAATAGGAGCGGCGTTTTTCGATCTTGTGAAGATAAATGGAAGGCTAAAAAGTCTAAAAAGAGAATCGAGTCCATTTCTTAGCTCGCCAGCGATAGGCCATGATGATTCCACGGAACCATTCGTCCATCGCGATTGCCATCCAAGCACCCAATACGCCATAACCCCAATGCACGCCAAGCAAATAGCTCAT
The DNA here is from genome assembly GCF_041469245.1 of Vibrio sp. 10N.286.51.B11. Taxonomy (NCBI): domain Bacteria; kingdom Pseudomonadati; phylum Pseudomonadota; class Gammaproteobacteria; order Vibrionales; family Vibrionaceae; genus Vibrio; species Vibrio sp. 10N.286.51.B11. The sequence goes on from NZ_JBFRKI010000009.1 coordinate 29,795, forward strand.
GGCAACCCCAATGCCCCACATGCTGAGAATGCCCATTTTGATCGGGAATTTAATGTCGCCAGCAGCCTTTAGACAAGAGATAAAGATAAGGTTAAATACTCGTCCAGCTTCAAGAATGATGGAACCTGCAATCAGTGCCGCCGTTAGCGCAATGATCTCTGGATCTTGCGTGAACAGATCGAGAATTCTGAAACGGAACACATACACCATGCAGGTGATCGCGGTTGACGCGATAAAGCCAACCACAAAGTAACGTTGCACACGCTTGGTAATCTCGTCGATCCAACCCTTACCAATGTAATAGCCTGTTTGGATTTGGCTGCCTTGACCAATTGCCAGTGCAAACGCAAAAGAGAGGCGAGCGATGTTTTGTGCGTAAGTAAACGCAGCCAGTGAAGACGTACCCATCTGCACTACAAAGAAGGTAATGCTGATCTGAGCCATGTTATAAGAGAGCACTTCTCCAGCGTTCATCGAGCCGATCTTCATGATTTTTTGATAGATGGCTTTCGGCACAGATTTAAACTGCTTCACTGGTAGATAAATCCCTTTGCTTCTGACCACACCAATCAAGATCAACATTCCGATTACTTGGCTAATGACGGTCGCGGTCGCAACCCCTTGCACGCCGTATACAGGCAAACCAAAAGGTTGATATAAGGCACAGTAGTTACCGAATACGTTGATGACACCTGCAATCATATTGATCACCATCGGTGACTTTGAATAGCCATGACTGCGCAAAATAGTGGTGAGAACCACACCTATGGTTACATTGAAGGTGAGAGCACCACTGATGAACAGGTATTCTTGCGCGTACTGTTCGACTTGAGGTTCGAGTTGATAAAGCGGGATAAAATATTCAGCAACAAGAACGGCAATCACACTCAGTAGCACACCGGCAATAATGGCCAGAATGATACTTGCTACACCCACGTGAGCGCTCTCTTGAGTGCGGGAAGCACCATTGTATTGCGCGATTAGAATACCCGTACCACTGCTGACCATGGTCGAGACAATGATCAGAAAAAAGGATATCTGAGAAATAACACCAACGGCAGACACGGCTTTGTCCGAGTATCCCGATAACATGAATACATCACTGGTGTTGAGTGCGGTTCTTAAAAGAACTTCGATAAAAATTGGCCAGGTGAGCGCAACGATTCCCATACGTTTGTTTAGGGTGGAATCAGCATTAGGCATTTAGGTTTTCTCAAAAAAGGGGTAGGCGACACTATAGTTTAGCTATTATTTAGTAAACGACTATCAAATTAATGTCCGGAAGGCTAATAAGGATAAATAAAATTCGAATAAGTCTTCAGAACCCAATATTTCAGTGAGAGTGATGAAATTTTTGAGTAAGATTTCATAAGCTATTAAGAGGATCAGAATGGAAGCAAGTGATTGCTTGAAACGACCGGAAAGTGAGTTTGAAAAGTGGCAAAGCTAGCGACATCGAGCTAGCTCTACCGTTTTAAAGTCTAGTTAATTCGTTGCCCTCGGTCATCGAATAGGTGGCAATCTTTTGAGGAGAAACTCAGCTCAAGTGATTGGTATCGAGTGACCTCTTGGTCTCCTGGTAGGTGCACCTTAAAGCTATCCACGCCACAAGACTGGCCAAACATATAAGTGCTGTTCCCTAGTCGCTCGACCACTTCACTTTGAAATTCAATGGTGATATCAGAGCCACTGTTAATCTCTAAATGTTCAGGTCGAATGCCCAGCGTGATACTTTGTCCCTCTTTTAATCCATCGCTTGGTAAGGGAAGGGTGATTTGGCTGACACCGTTAACGGCGAGTTGGGCGTGCGTTTCTGAGGTGCTGTTAACAACACACGGTAAGAAATTCATTTTCGGTGAGCCAATAAAGCCAGCCACAAATTCATTTTGTGGAGAGTGGTATAGATCGAGTGGAGAACCGACTTGTTCAACACGACCATCTCTCAATACCACGATCTTGTCTGCAAGCGTCATGGCTTCGACTTGATCGTGCGTGACGTAAATCATGGTATTTTGCAGATCTTGGTGCAATTTGGCGATTTGTAAGCGCATATCGACACGAAGTTCAGCATCGAGGTTCGAGAGCGGTTCATCGAATAAGAATACGCGAGGGTTACGAACTATTGCTCGACCGATAGCGACACGTTGACGCTGCCCACCTGACAGTTCTTTCGGTTTACGCTTCAATAAAGGCTCTAATTGGAGTGTTTTTGCCGCACTGGTGACTTGCTTTTCAACGACTTCCTTCGCTACGCCATTCATTTTGAGGCCAAAGCCCATGTTTTCTTCCACGGTCATGTGTGGGTAGAGTGCGTAGGATTGAAATACCATAGCGACACCACGCTCAGCAGGATCGACATCGTTAACAAGATCGTCTCCAATATGAATCTCGCCTTCAGTGATTTCTTCTAAGCCAGCAACTAAGCGTAAGAGGGTTGATTTTCCGCAACCTGATGGTCCAACGAATACGACGAATTCGCCATTATTTATTTCTAGATCAACACCATGGATGGTCTGTATATCACCATATCGTTTGATGACCTTTTTTAAGCTGATATCAGCCATGCTCTCTCCTTGCTTCGTTGGACTACATCTCTTTGCCTTTAAAACATACGCTTTCATCAGAAATTTGTTAGGTGCCTCGCATGATTTATTGATCATCGTCATATAAATCCCGCGATCTATACTGATTTTTGTGAAAACGTTTACATAAATAAAACATAACTGTGCGTAATGTTATCAATAAGCCTAATATTTGAACGTAATCATTATAAATGCTGAGCTACTGATTGGGATTTATAAATTCAGATGGAAGTTAACCAAGTAGTAAACCAAGCTTTTAATACAAGGAATTTTGGGAAATGGAGCAATCTGTGAAAACGATATACCCAGAAAATCGCACCCCATCAGCGAAGAAGAAAAGGCGCATCAGTTCCAAGGTCTCGCCTTGGCTGTTCTTGGCACCAGCCATCGCTATCTTCTCTCTCTATGTTATCTATCCCATCTTGGACAGTATTTGGCTGAGCTTCTTTGAGTGGGATGGATTAGGTGAAAAGGAGTGGGTGGGGCTTGAGAACTATCGTGAGCTTTTTGACTCAGATGCTTTTTATACTTCGTTAACGAATAACTTTCTTTGGTTGATCTTCTTTATGCTTGCGCCACCGTGTGGCTTAGCGATTGCCCTTTTCCTCAACCAACAAGTGAAAGGCATTCGTGTCGTAAAATCTCTGTTTTTCTTCCCATTCGTTATTTCTCAAGTGGTGGTAGGCCTCGTATTTGCTTGGTTCTATGACCCCTCTTTTGGCCTTTTCAATATTGCACTCGGGTCGCTTGGCTTCGAGCCAATTTCGATACTTGCTGATGAAGACTATGTGACCTACGGAATCATCGCTGCTGGCTTATGGCCTCAGATCTCTTATTGCATGATCTTATATTTAACTGGGCTGAATAACCTCGATCCTGAGCAGTTAGAAGCGGCTCGACTTGATGGTGCAAAGAAGTGGCGCATGTTGTGGTATGTGGTGCTTCCACAGTTAAGACCCGCAACTTTTATCGCCGTGGTTGTCACCGTAATTGGTGCCCTGCGTTCATTTGATCTAGTGGCGACCATGACGGCAGGCGGCCCTTGGGGCAGCTCGACGGTACTGGCGTATCAAATGTATGAAGAGTCTATCTTTAACTATCGAATGGGTTATGGCGCGGCGGTTTCCGTTGTGTTGTTCCTGATTATGGATATCTATATCGCTTACTTCTTGTGGCGTATGTTAAGGAGTGAAAAATAATGTATCCACAACCAATTCAAAAAGCAGGTCGCTTTACCAACATTAGCTACCGAGTCGCACTGCCTATTTCCATTGTGATGTGGTTATTACCACTTATCGCCGTAATGATGACTTCAATTCGTTCGATGGAAGACATCAACAAAGGTAACTACTGGGGCTGGCCTAGTGAGATTCAGTTCATTGAAAACTACACCCAAGTATTTACCTCGACGTCGATGGGGCAGTACCTCATCAATAGCTTAATCATCACATTGCCAGCGGTTGCTGGTGCCGTGGCGTTGTCGACACTGGCTGGTTATGCCTTGGCTAAATACAACTTCAAAGCCAATGTGTGGATTTTTGCGATGTTCATCGCGGGTAACTTTGTTCCGTTCCAAATTCTGATGATTCCAGTTCGTGATTTAACGATTGGACTCGGTCTATACGACACTCACTGGGCATTGATTTTTTTCCATATCGCTTTCCAAGCCGGTTTTTGTACCTTGTTCATGCGTAACTTTATTGTCGGGATCCCTGATGCCCTGATCGAAGCGGCGCGTGTTGAAGGGGTGAGTGAATGGAAAATATTCTGGCATGTCGTACTCCCTCTGGTTCGCCCTGCTTTAGCGGCGTTAGCCGTATTGGTGTTTACCTTTATTTGGAACGATTTCTTCTGGGCTCTAGTACTGGTTCAGAGTGATGATGTTCGTCCTGTGACTGCGGGTCTGAGCTCACTTCAAGGCCAATGGCTGGCGTCTTGGCAGTTTATGTCAGCGGGTGCCGTGGTCGCGGCTATCCCACCGGTAGTGCTGTTCTTTACCATGCAAAAGCACTTTATCGCAGGCCTAACATTAGGTGCGACCAAAGGGTAAATCACGAGATAAGAATCGATACACGAATCTAGCAATAGCGAAGGCTTTAAGTCGTTATTGCTACCGACATCCCGAATGGATGAATCATTGAAGAGAAACTAAAACACGAACAACCCTACGAGATAAAACAATAAGAATTGGACTTAGAGAGCTTAGCTCCATAACAAGGACCTCAATATGAAATACGTGAAACATATCGCTGCCAGTGCAGTGCTCGCTGCCTCCATGTCTGCAACATCGTTTGCAGGAACACTCGTTATCAACTCTGATGCTTCTGATCCTGCGCCAAAAGAGGCGTGGGGCGAGATCATTAACCGCTTTGAAAAAGAAAACCCAGATATTACGGTGAAGTACAACTTGTACGATCACGAGTCGTATAAAACAACGATTCGTAATTGGCTGGTCACTTCGCCGCCGGATGTGGTTTTTTGGTATGCGGGTAACCGAATGAAAGCCTTTGTTGACCGTGGCCTGTTTGAGGATGTCAGTGATATTTGGGCTGACAACAACATGAAGCAAGACTTTGCGGCTGCCGCGCCTGCGATGACAGTACAAGGTAAGCAGTTTGGTGTGCCGTACACGTATTATCAATGGGGTATCTACTACCGCAAAGACATCTTTGAGCAATATGGAATTGCGGAGCCGAAAACGTGGGATGATTTGAAATCTGCGTCTGCAACACTTAAAGAAAATGGTGTAGCGCCGTTTGCTATTGGTACCAAGTATCTTTGGACCGCCGCAGGTTGGTTTGATTACATCAACATGCGTACTAACGGCTTGGATTTTCATATTCAGTTAATGGAAGGCCAGGTGCATTACTCTGATGAGCGAGTGAAGAAAACCTTCGCTAATTGGGCGGAGTTAGTTGAACCTGGCTATTTCCTAGAAAACCACGCGTCTTATTCATGGCAAGAAGCTCAACCTTTCTTGTACAACGGTAAAGCGGCGATGTACCTGATGGGTAACTTCATCACGCCTAACTTCCCAGCTGAGTTGGATGGCAAGATGGATTTCTTCCAGTTCCCGGTGATCGACCCAAGTGTTCCTATGTCTGAAGATGCACCAATGGATACGCTGCACATACCTTCAAAAGCGAAAAACAAAGAAGATGCTCGTAAGTTCTTAGAGTTTGTTGCTCGCGCTGAAAACCAGCAGCTGATCAATGAGATGCTGTTACAGATTCCAACCAACAACAAAGCTAAAGCGAAGTCTGACCCGTTCTTAGACAAAGGCGTCGCGATGTTGGCATCCAGTGATGGTACGGCTCAATTCTATGACCGAGACACTGATCCTGCGATGGCCAAAGAAGGCATGAAAGGCTTCCAAGAGTTTATGGTTCACCCTGAACGAATCGATAAAATCTTGAAAAAACTCGATAAAGTGAGCAAGCGTACCTTTAAGTAATATTTCAATAGCCGCAGCTGTTCTGGCTGCGGCTTTTTTTCTTCTCTTAAGGGATTATTGCAAGAGCTGTTTAGTTGGCGTTCGTAATGTTTGAACGCAATGAGGCGCTGAGCATCACTTGCAATGGTTCACGTTAAACGGCTTTTGGTAAGGAACACGTCATGAGAACTTTCTCTCAAATCATCTCTGCCCGTGAGTGGGAAAATCAACACATCACCCATCATAATGTTGTTGAGGCTCATGCTCCTTTAAATAGTTACACCTCGTTGGTTGAGGCTATGACGAAGAGCTCGTCGAGTGTTATGTCTCTCAATGGGACTTGGAAGTTTCAGCTGTTCGATTCACCAGAGTTGGTTTGCGAAGAGGTAGTATCGGAACATTTTGATGATTCTTCATGGAAGTCGATTTCAGTGCCAAGCAACTGGCAGATGCAAGGCTTTGATAAACCGATCTATACCAATGTGAAATATCCTTTCGCTGATAACCCTCCCTTCGTCCCTAGCGATAATCCAACAGGGCTCTACCGAACGCGTTTTAACTGCACGGAACCGGAGTTATTAGATACCCATAGGCTGACCTTCGACGGCGTGAATTCTGCTTTTCATTTGTGGTGCAACGGCAAGTGGGTTGGCTATTCGCAAGACAGTCGATTACCGGCTGAATTTGACGTGTCTGAATACTTGCAAGTGGGCGAGAACGTGCTGGTAGTGATGGTGCTGCGTTGGTCTGATGGTTCTTACCTTGAAGACCAAGACATGTGGTGGCTCAGCGGCATATTCCGTGATGTGACTTTATTGAGAAAACCCAAGGTCGCAATCGAGGATGTTGGCATTGAGACTCAGCTAGATGCTTGCTATCGCGATGCAGTTTTAAATATTTCTACGCAAATAACCAAGCACAGCAATGATGTAGAAAGCTGCTATAAGCTGAAAGCTGAACTTTATGATACTCAAGGACAGTTGGCTTGCGAACCTCAAATCGTGGGTTTTGGTGAGCGTTATGTTGATGAAAAAGGGCCGTGGTCTGAAGTCGCAGAACACAGCATTTCAGTGGTGAACCCGAACAAGTGGAGTGCCGAGTCACCCTACTTATATCGCTGTGTGGTGTCATTGCTCAATGAACATGATGAGCTTGTCGATTGTGAGACTTACGATGTCGGCTTTCGAAGTGTTGAAATTACCGATAGTTTGCTAAAAGTTAACGGAAAGCCATTGCTGATTCGTGGTGTCAATCGCCATGAACATCACCCTGAATTGGGTCACACCATGACTCGAGAGGGGATGATTCAAGACATCAAACTGCTCAAACAAAATAACTTCAATGCCGTTAGAACCGCTCATTATCCGAATCATCCATTGTGGTATGAATTATGTGATGAGTATGGTCTGTATCTGGTTGATGAAGCGAATGTGGAAACTCATGGTCAATTTCCGATGTGCCGTTTATCCGATGATGCGTCATGGTTGAATGCGTACATGAGCCGAATGACAAGGCTGGTTGAGCGCGATAAAAACCACGCCAGCGTGATCATTTGGTCGCTGGGTAATGAATCGGGTATTGGTCGTAATCACCATGCGATGTATCAATGGGTGAAACAAACTGATCCAACACGTCTGGTTCAGTATGAAGGTGGCGGGGCAGATACAGCAGCGACCGATATTTTATGTCCTATGTATGCGCGCGTTGATTGGGATTTACCTGTGGTTGAGAGTCAACCTGAGGTGACACCTCGCGTGGGTATTCGTAAAGCTATCGCTCTACCAAACGAGCATCGTCCTCTTATTCTCTGTGAGTACGCCCATGCAATGGGGAACAGTCTGGGTAGCTTTGATAAATATTGGCAAGCGTTTAGAGACAGCCCAAGATTACAGGGCGGATTTATCTGGGATTGGGTAGATCAAGGGATCACCAAAACCGATTCGAGCGGCAAACAATATTGGGGCTATGGTGGTGATTTCGGCGACGAGATTAATGATCGCCAGTTCTGCATTAATGGTTTGGTGTTCCCAGACAGAACGGTACATCCAACGCTTCAGGAAGTGAAAAAAGCACAGCAGTTTTACCAGTTTAGACTGGTTTCGACTTCGCCTCTGGTGATAGAGGTGCACAGCGAATATTTATTTGTGACCAGCAGCATTGAAACGTTGAATTGGACGGTTACTCAGAATGGTGTAGTAATGAGCGATGGTTGTATCGAATTGATGGTTGGTGCGGGCGAGAGTGTTCAGATAGAGCTCAATGGTGTGACGATTCCTCATACGGCCAACGCGCTTAATTACCTTAATCTCGAAGTGGTATTAAACACCAATACTGCATGGGCGGATAAAGGTCATGTGACGGCGATTGAACAGCTTAGCTTACCTACTCAACCACAATTGATGTTGGATGCTAACCTCTCTCAATTTCCACCGAAAGTGACTGAAACCGACACGCTGCTGACGGTGATTGGTGATGCTTATCAAGTAGAGTTCGACAGATTGTCTGGGACATTAGAAAGCTGGAAAATCAAAGGGGTGGAACAGCTTGCTAGTGGCCTTCGAGATAACTTTTATCGCGCACCATTAGACAACGATATCGGTGTCAGTGAAGCAAACCGTGTAGACCCCAATTCATGGATCGCACGCTGGCAGGCTATGAGGTTAGATAGGCTCACTCCAGAGTGCATCGAATTTTCATCCATCACTCAGAAAAATAGGGTGTCGGTGACTGCAAGAATTGCCCACACGGTGGAAGATCAGGTTCGTTTGTTGTCGACTTGGCAATACCAATTATTTGCCGATGGTGAGGTCAAATTAGATGTGGATGTTCAAGCGGCGAAAGGCTTGCCGTCTCTGCCACGAGTCGGATTTGAGTTTGCTTTGAAGCATGTGCCTGATGGGGTGGAATGGTTTGGTCGTGGGCCACACGAAAACTACCCAGATCGAAAGATGTCCGCACATATGGGGCTATATCAGCAAAGTATTGAACAAATGTATACCCCTTATATTTTCCCATCTGATTGCGGCTTGCGTTGTGATGTTCGTGAGGCAAAAGTGGGCGCATTCGAATTGCAAGGAGACTTCCATTTCTCAGTCAGTCGTTTGGGGTTACAGCAGCTACAGAAGGCAAAACATACTTGTGACTTAACCGAACAAGAACAGCTGTTTGTTTATGTGGATGGCTTCCATATGGGGGTTGGCGGTGATGACTCGTGGACGCCAAGTGTCCATGATGAATTTAAATTATTGAAAGAGCATTACCATTATCAGGTGCGCTTCCATTGTGGTGATATAGGCTAATGTGCAGCGAATAGAGTAAAAGGATCATAGTAGGCCAAATAGTCTAAATACTTTTTTTTTAGATTATTTGCTTCAGGTATAAAAAAGGCACTCAGCGAGAAACTGAGTGCCAAAGTCTGAAATTTATGAGGTTAGATTTTCATTGAATTTCAGAAGACAGGTATAGGTTTTTACTTACTCTGCGTCAGTAAAGAAATCGTTGTATAACATGTATAGGTGGGCAGCACTCCAAGAGAAGTTTGGAGCACCTTGTTGTTCACCGTTTAGCGGGTTGTAGTTCTCACGGATAGGACCGTCTTGTACCAAGCCATCGGCGTGGTCGAAGAATGCGCCTGCCATTTCAATCGCATCGTCACGGTAGCCGTAGCTGTCCATACCTTTTAGGCCGAAGTAGAACTGGTCTACCCATACACGTCCACGCCAGTAAATATCTGGGCCAAATGCTGGGCTAGAAAGCGCTGCTGTGCCCAGTGGAACGTAGGTGTTGAACTCTGAGGTATCTTTCATCACAGAGACCACGGCATCAGCGTGAGCTTGTGTTGCTGCACCGTTGAACAGTGGTGACCAACCCTCAGGGCCTTTACCACGCTCGACAATCGGTTTGCCTGCGCAGCCATTGGCTAAAGGCTTGTCTTCAATACGAATGTCATAGAAGAAGTTAGTGCCTTCGTCGAACATACAGGTGTTGATGTAGTTCGATAGGTGCTCTGCTTTTTCACGGAACTCTTTCGCTTCTGTGTCTTTACCTAGAATGTCAGCCATTTCTGCTAGGTACTTATTATCGCTGTACATGTAGCTTGCTTGGTCAACGGACTCTTGCAGCAATGAATAGCCAAGCAAAGTGCCGTCTTCAGCGCGGTTTTGAGCGAACTCAACATCCCAATCGCTGCGCTTACCACCGTTTGCAACGTATGCGTCTAGCTGGTCTTTATCAATGAAGCCAAATGCGGCTGCATCGTCACGGCCTGATTCCCAAGATGCAGCGGTTTGTGCGGGGCTCTCGATGTAATCGTAGTTGCCTTCTGCTACCACTTTATCCAGTGCTGCTTGTCCTACGACTGTTTCGTGCTTATCGCCACGAACCACGGTGAAGTACATTTCACCTTCAGGTGTGTTGTGTGCTTTGTCACGAGCAGCGCCATACTCTGGAACGCCATTGCCGTTGTTGTCACGGTTGCGTAGCCACCAGTCATGGTATGCCACTAGTTTTGGATACATCTCTTGTAGCCAAGCTTCGTCGCTTGTGGTTTTGTAGACTTCCATTACTGCCCATGCTGCTAGGCTTGGTTTGGTATTACGTTCATTCCAGTTACCGCCATCGCCGCCACGTTCTGGACTTAGGTTGTAAGCGAGTAGATCGGGCACGTAACCTTCATCCCAAGGACGAACGGCATCGTCAGCCTGAATTTGGTAAGCGAACATCGCGCGGATGTTATCTTTCGCTACATCTGGGTTGAAGTGAGCCATTGCGTAGGCTTGCTTCCATGTGTCCCAAGGCCAAGTTTGGTTGCCCGAGAACCAACGCGCCGTCACGGATGGTGTCACAGAGTCAAACTCCATCGCACCTGCAGCGCCACGCCAGTTACCGTTTAGGGTTTCCATCGCTTTAACCGCAACACGCTCTTGCTCTGGTGTCGCGTTCGGGTTGGTTAAACCCATCTCAAGATAGCCTTCCCAACGTTCTGCTGATGCGGCTAAGAAGTCGGTAGGGTTTGCCATGATCTTTTTGATTTCAGGCTGTTCCGCTTGCGCTTCTTCTGCCGTTAGAACATGCGAGTATGTGGTGTAGATAGTCGTCGATGCTTCAATGTTTGCCGTTGAAGTAAACGCTAAACCATCAACCGTGGTTTTCGTTGGAATCGACTTGTGAACTTGGTATTCAGACTCACCAGAAGTCAGTAGATCCCATGTCGAACGAACCTTACCGAAGGTCACCTTTAGGCCATCGTCGGTTGCGACGATTTGACGGTCATACTCAGGGTAAGTTTCAGCGATTGTTTTGTCGGTTTGTGCCACGCCTTCTTTGGCGTGCGTCTTTTCTAGCAGTTCACCATCCCACACTAATTCAACCGGTGAGTCGGTAGTGATTTTTGTTTCTAGCAGAGAGGTACGGTTTGAAGCAAAACGCATCGTCATTTCTACGGTCACATCGTCAGATTTTAGCGTCTGAACCAATGCGCCCGGTAGGCTATAAGCTTCCATAGTGAAAGCCACTTTTTTGCCGTCTTTGAACACGCTTAGGCGGTCGAAGTTATCAGCCATGAAGTTGATATATTCTTCGGTAAGCAGTGCTGTACCTGGGAATCCGCCCATGCCTTCTGCACTGTCTGGCAGCAGATGACCGTGCCATGCACCTAGGTCGAAGAATGGGTTAAAGCGTTGGTGGTCATCGAAGTCGTAGTCACGCATGTATTCAGGTGAGCCAGTACGGTCGATAACGTTCTTAAATTCGTTGGCTTGCAGTTGCTCTGTGTCAGAGCCTGAGCCAGAGATTGAGTTTGAAGCACAACCAGTAACGACAAGGGCTGCACCGATAGCGAGAGCTGCGAATGATTTATTCAGTTTCATGATCAATTCCTGTTATTACCAGTAGAAGTATTGCATTGCGAACACCTGAGCGTCGCCGATTTCAGTGTCGCTGCCTACGCCAAAGCGGCTATCGAAAGCAGTCGCAAACGCGCCGTTGCCGTATTCATACCAAACGCCAGCATTGATGTAAGAGGTGATTTCTTTGTCGCCATTGTCACCGTCAAAGTTTGCGTAGTTGTAGGCTGCAGATAGGTAAACGCCTTGTGCCGCTTCGTACCATGCACTGGTTTGAATACCAGACTCGCTACCGAAAGACTCTTGGTTGCCTTTATCTGTATCGTGCCAAACACGAGTGGCGAAGTTTTTGTACTCAGCACCCAATAGCAATAGTTCACCACCATCGTTGTTACGAACTTCACCACCACCCATTAGGGTTAAGTCGTCGGTCAGATCGTATTGAAGGTAACCATTGACCATGGCGTTCTTATCTTTCCATTGGTCTGCGAAGCTGTCGTATTTACCGAAGTGAACAAGAGCATCGTCTTCCGAGAAGTCAGACTCTGGCGCGAAAGAAACGCTGTAGCGAAGCTTGCCTTCTAGGTTTTGAATCTTCACACCAAGGTGCACGTCTCGCGTGTTTGAGATCGCGTAGCCGTATTCAACCGTAGGGTCACCCCACCATTGAACGTCATCTAATGAAGAGTCCATACGACCAATCATGAATTCTGTTTTGTTATCTGTGCGGTAGCCAGCGTAAAAGCGGTTGAAACCACCTTCAAAACCGCCCCAGCCGTGGCCCGTTGCCCAAGCATTGCCTTCGTCATCGGCTTGTACTGTCCAGCCCTCCATATAAGCAAGACCAAACCAATTACCGTGCTCGATAGCCAAGCCAGCTTCAATGTAAGTACCGTCTGCGTAGCGGCCTTTATCATCACCTTCGAGTGCCACGTGACCACCAAGGCCAAGCTCACCATAAAAGTTAAATAGGGTTTCAGTTTCTGTCTGAGGAGGCTGAGTATCACTGTGGTTTGCTGCGGACTCTTCCGCGTGGGCAGTGGTACTTAAGGCAGCAAGAATACAGCTTGTAATAAGAGTGTTTTTAGTAAAACTACTTTTCATTTTAATCACTTCTTTGTCGGGGTTATAAATGAAGGTTCGCAAGCAGTTCTGACTTCTAATATGGGGTGCTCTTCAAGGCGTATTGGTCAGGTTACTTACGATCGCAAAACCAATATTAATGATAATTTTGATGTTTAAAATTAATTAAGTTTAAAAGTGTGATCTATTTTTAGTAAATATTTACTTTGTTTTTATTTTGACTTTCAGTTGAATTTGCAGAGGTATGGCTAGGGTTGTAAGTATTCGCGAGGTGAATTGTTTGATGGGTGGTAAGATTGTTGGTTCGAATGTTTTGATTCTTGAATGGCTTTGATTTAATCGAGATGGTTAGTGGAAATGTACCGACAAATAAAAAGGCACTCACCAAATGTGAGTGCCTTAATTTTCAATCAGAATGTGGAGTCAAACTAAGCATTCGCCGCTTCAGGTTTTGCTTCTAGTTTCTTCTCTTCTGGAGATAAGCTTTTCTCGTATTGACCGTACTTCCACCATGCGTAGCCAAGGAAGATCACAATCCCGCCCACGTTGTAGAAGATGATGGTCATGATGTCTGCGCCCGTTGGGAAGGTTGATGCAAAGAAACCAACCGTAAAGATAGCGATAAGAATCGACACTGCGGTGATACCTACTCGGCGAGAACCCATGCGGAAGTCACGAGGTAGATGGTCAAGTTTTACACGTAGATGAAGGTAAGCAATCATGATGAACAGTGGTGGCAACATAGAGGCTGCGGCTGTCATATTGATGATGGTGCTCATTAAGTCTTGTACTGTATCCGACGCCAGTGTCGGAATGAACATCAGTGGAATCACAATCAAGAACTGAATCCAAGCCGCACGCTCTGGAACGCCTTGTTTGTTTAGAGCGACCGTTTTCTCACCGAAGATACCTTTAGGGATTTCAGAGAAGAAAATCTTAACCGGTGTTGCTGTCCACATCAGCAGAGAGCCCAGCATCGCCGTGAATGAAACCACACCAACGAAACGGTTCATCAAGATTTCAGACAGGCCAAAGTGTCTTGCTAGCCCTTCAAATACCTGAACTGAGCCGCCTGTGAATTTAAGCTCTTCACGCGAAACAAACACGTTTGCTAACACAGATCCTACCGAGTAAAGCGCACCGATGAAGATACCGGCAATGATGATGACTTTAACGAAAGACTTGTGACCGCCTTTGATGTCGTTAACGTAAACCGCGACCGATTCTGCACCGCCTGCCGCCATGAAGATCCAAGTGATTACGCCAAGGAATGCCCAGTTGAAGCTTGGTGTCATGGCTTCAATGGTGATTGGGTCAGCTGGCTCGATACCGCCTACCAAAGCACCGCCAGATAGCAAGATGTAAGACATCGTTAGCAGCAGCATCAGTGATGATGTTAGTGAGGTGATAGGGCCCAGTAATTTCGCACCGTTATTCGAGATATGAGTCGCGACCGCAAACAAAATAGTACTTAGAATTGCGGTGGTCATTGGCGTGAATATGTACTCAAAACCTAAGAACGCATACGACGCGTAAGCGATGATTCTAGGGAGCAGAGAGGTGAAGAAGAACAGGTTAACAAACCAGTAGGTGTAAGCTGAAATAAACGCCCAGCGGCCGCCTAGAGAGCTTTTAACCCAAGAGTAAACACCCGCTTCAGAGTCTTTATTCAGTGACACAAACTCTGCAACGATCAAACAAAATGGCACAAAGTAAAAGATGGTTGCTAGAAAGAACATCGGAGCCGAGGAAAGGCCGATCTCGATGTTGTTATTAATGATGTTATTGAAGCTGTATACCGCCGCGAAGGTCATAGACAGTAGGGCAAATTTGCCTATCGTACTGCGTTTATTTTCGGACATGATGTTCTCCGGTGAATCACGTTGATGATCGTTATAACTTGGTCCTAGAGAGGGAAGCTCTAGGCCGCACTTTTATTGTTATGTTGGTTTGGCAAACACCCGCTTTGTTTTGTCAGGGTTGGCTCATTGTTGTTTTTATAGATTTACGATCGGACTTCTTTGGGATTTTTTTCTTTGGTATTTCAGTAAACTTATTACCAAAACAAAGAGTTAAAGATTAAGAAGTTCATTGAAGAGATTGCTTGTTTCATGAGCGACGATTTATAAGGCGTGTAGGGGCTTTTTTGTCGCTTTCTTTATATGAATCAGTTTGTCTCTTTAGCAAGAAGATTAAAGATTAAGCGGCGGGAAGTTAATCGAAATTGATCAAATATGTGACCTTGAGTAAATAAATTTAGTTAATGTTTTACCTTGGTTTTTATTTGAGTTTTATTACCTATTAATTGGTGTTTTTCGTGAACTGAAACCTTGACGGAACGCCGTTTTTATTTTTGGGGTTTTTATTTTAATTATCTGATTTAAAACAAAAAAAGCGCCTTGTTAGGCGCTTTTAAAGTTGGGGGGATGCAGAGTGCTACGATTGCTTAGCCGTTTCTAGCTTTGCTTCTTTACCTGCTTGCTTCTTTTCAAAGCGAGAGATCCACCACCATGCGATACCAGAGAATACCGCTGTCATGAAGACGTTGATGAAGAAGGCTTGAACAAGGTCAACACCTGTCGGGAATGCCGATGCTGTCATGCTCACAATGAAGATACCAATCAGTACCGATACTACTGCCATACCTTGAACTCGAGTACCCATGCGGAAATCACGCGGTGTGTCGTCGTGTTTCAAGCGGAATACAAAGTAGGCCACCATGATGAAGATTGGCGGTAGCATTGCCGTACCTGCTGTTAGATTGATTGCTGTATTCATCATGTCTTGTACAGATTCAGAGCCGAAGCCGTTCACCACAAGCATCACGAATACAAACGCGAACTGCCACCAAGCTGCACGTACTGGCACACCGTGTTCGTTAAGCTCTGTTGTCTTCTCGCCGTAAACACCTTTAGGAATTTCAGAGAAGTGAATTTTTACTGGAGCTGCTGTCCACATCATCATCGAACCGAACATAGCAACGAATAGGATAATACCGACGAAGCGACCCGTTAGAGATTGTGAAATGTCGAAGTAGTTCGCCATACCTGTGAAGATTTCAACCATGCCGCCAGCGTAGGTCAGTTCATCACGAGCAACGAATACGTTTACTAGAAGAGAGCCCACTGCGTACATTGCGCCGATTGCGATACCTGCACCAATGATAACCTTGATGAAAGACTTGTGACCGCCCTTAACATCGTTTAGGTAAGCGGCTGCGGTTTCTGCACCACCGGCTGCTTGGAAGATCCAACACATGATACCTAGCGTTGCCCAGTTGATGGTCGGTGTCATTGCTTCAAGCGTGATTGGTTCTACTGGCTCATGGTTGCCGCCCAGTGCCATTAGTGCACCGATAACGTAGATTGCAAACAGAGCGAATACACCGTAGGCCACGATCTCGGCAATCTTACCTAGCCAGCTCGCGCCTTTGGTTGAGATGTGAGTTGCTGCAGCAAACAGAGCAATCGAGATAGCCGATGTGACGACTGGCGAGAAGGCGTATTCATAGCCCAACATCGCGTAAGACGCATAGGCGATTACGTTTGGTAGCAGGGATACAAACCAGAAAAGGTTTACGAACCAGTATAGGAAGGAACCTAGGTAGGCTGCTTTTGAGCCTAGTGGTTTTTTTAGCCAGTCATACATGCCTGACTCAGAATTTTTATTTGCTGATACGAATTCAGCAATGATGAACACGAACGGAATGAAGTAAATAAGGGTCGCGAGCAAAAAGATAGGGGCTGAACTCAATCCCAATTCGATGTTGTTGTTTACAATGTTGCGAACGTTAAATACCGCTGCAAATGTCATGGAGAGTAGGGCAAATTTGCCTAACTTACCGCGTACAGATTCAGACATAGTGTCCTCCAGGGAATCACATAATTATAGTCGTTATTTCCCTATGCTTCTTTGTAGGGAAGAAGCACAGAGGTTTTGTTCAGTCTATTTGAGCCTTGAACGGCAAGGCTCAAACGCGCTGTGAGTTAATAGGGTTATTGCTTACTTATTAAGGAAGTAACCGTCTTCAATGGTCACTTTCAGCACCACCTTGCGAACTCGGTTATCACCGTGGAAGCGGTAAGCTTTGCTGTTATCAAAGATCGCCACTTGGCCTTCAGATAACTCACGAGTTTCACCGTTACCCAGTAGGTGTTCACGGTCGGTTTCATCGCTGTAAGCTTGGGTCTGTTCAAGTTGAGACTTATCAGCAAACTCAACCGTTTCACGACCTTCCAAGTAGTAGTGCACATCAAAGTAACGACGGTTGCCGGTGAAGTTTTCTGTGTTACGAGCCACACCGTCTTCAATCATGTAAGCCAGTGAGTCACCAATCGAATACATCACGCTATCTTCAATGTTGCCGATGTTTTCAATCGCTTCTACACAGCGTTGCCATTTACGACCGTCGCGGTAAACGACTTTAAATTGCTCTAGGTTGTCTAAAACGATCATCGCTTATGCCTCGTTCTGTTGTGGTTGAGTTGTTGGCGTATTCGCCGTGAAGAACTCATCACCAAAGTTGTGATTGATTAGGTGTTGTGCGTCGCAATCGCCTGCTTGGAATGGAATCAGAGTTAAGCCGTAGCGGAACTCATCCATGTACACGCGGTAAGAATCCAATACTTCGCTGCCCCAAGAGTTTGAACCTAGGCCCATCACTTGGTGGTCTAGATTTAGGGTGATGTAACCGCTCTTCTCTAGTTCAATCGTATGCTGTGCTTGATGCAGGTTTTGGTTGGTGTAGAACCATGCGCTGAAGTTGATTTCTTGCTGTGGTTTCACCGCAATACCATTGCCAGCACGGCTTGAAAGCGCAGCCCAACGAACGTGTTGGCGGTTGCCGTTGTTTTGTGGGAACGGGTAGTTCTCGAACATGTCTGCAACGGTTGATTGGTACACATCAATCATGTTGGCTTGCTTGCTGTCTTGGTAGTTCTCTTCAGGGCCGCGTCCGTAATATTGGACTTGGTCGAAGTCGCCGTTGATGCCCATATCAAAACCAATCACAGGAATTACATGAGGGTACTCACCGTAACGTTCGCCGCTTAGCTCAACGTTCAATTGGCCTTCAGCATTAACTTGGTAGCGATATTCACAACGCATGCCGAAATCGAATACTGGTGGAGCAATGATGCTGGTGGTGGTGATCTCTACCTTGCCATTTACCTGTTCAACGTTAACGCATTCAAGGTCAATGCTACGGAAGTGCTCCTGCATAATTTGCAAGTGTGCAGGCTCCCAGTAACCATCGTGCTCTTGTTTATGGTTATCGATCATTGGCTTGAAGAAGTTGATTCGTGGTTCTGACTTAATCATCTCTTCGCCATTGACCAACCATGACGTCAGCTTGCCGTTCACTTTCGAGAAGTTCAGTGCGAAGTTGTGGCCTTTGATTAGGTAAGCTAAACGAGACTCTTCCACATTCAGTGCTGTCGCATTGTTGTTAGTGAAGGCTTCTAGCTGTGCTGTGTTCTCTTTCACTTGGAATTGATACACCGCGATGTCGTGGTTCGCTTCGCTGTAAGGCGTACGAGAATCCTTGCGCACGGTAAAGTTCACAAACACTTCGCGCTCATCAAGTTGTGGCAAGTTAAGTGTCAGTTCACGGCTCGAGTTTTCTGCCAGTTCTTCAATCTTGATGTGTTGCACAGCAATGGTTTCACCTTCAGCACGGATTTCCGCAGTGATGGTGTAGTCATCGATGTTTGAGAACCAAAGTTTGTTGTCTACCGTGAAGGTGCCCGTTTGTGCATCGAAATCGCGAAGCTTCACTGGGGCAATCACTTGCTTGTACTCTTTCAAGCCAGGGCCTGGCGTTTGGTCTGGGTAGATCAAACCGTCCATGCAGAAGTTGTAGTTGTTCGGGTAGTCACCGTAGTCACCGCCGTATTTGTAGAACTCTGTGCCTGCTTCATCACGCGCTAGAATGCCGTGGTCACACCATTCCCAAACATAGTGACCTTGAATTGCGTCATGCTTGTAGAACACGTTTTGGTATTCAGTTAAACCACCCGGGCCGTTACCCATTGCGTGTGCGTATTCGCAGATGATGCGTGGCTTTTCGTGCGGGAATTCACCGAAGGCATTCATCAGTTGAGCTCGTGAGTACATGGTTGAAATGATGTCGACCGCTTCAGCATCACGGTCTTCTTCGTAATGAACCAGACGCGTGTCATCAATGGCTTTTGCTGCATCGTACATAGAACGGATGTTGCAGCCGTAACCAGACTCGTTACCCAGTGACCACATGATGATAGAAGGGTGGTTCTTTTGAGCGTGAATATGACGCTCGATACGCTCAACAAACACCGCTTCCCATGCTGCATCGTTAGTGATGCGGCTTAAGTCGCCAACGTTAGCAAAACCGTGTGTTTCAACATCGGTTTCGCCCATCACGAACAGACCGTAGATATCACACAGTTCGTAGAAACGTGGGTCGTTCGGGTAGTGCGCTGTACGTACTGAGTTGATGTTGTGTTGCTTCATCAACACTAAGTCTTTTTCTACGCGATCCATGCCAACAGCACGACCTTTTAGGTGGTCGTTGTCGTGGCGGTTCACACCATGCAGCATCACGTATTTGTTGTTGATGTAGAACAGACCATCACGAACTTTAATGTCACGGAAACCAACGCGTTGTGGGATTACTTCTAACACTTTGCCGTCAGCGTCTTTCAGCGTCAGCAGCAGTTGGTAAAGGTATGGGTTTTCAGCGTTCCATTGAACAGGGTTCACTACATCGATAGAGAATTGAGTATCGGCATTGCCGCCAGTCTGTTGGTTAGGAACAGTTAGGTTATCTACTGAGCCTTGCGAGATAACTTGGCTGCCATCAAGCAATGCGTACTCAAGGGTTGCGTTTGCCGCTGCTGCTAGGTTTTCTAGTTCCACTTTGCACGACAGGGTAGCGCTTTGGTAAGCGTCGTCGAAATCAGTGCGAACGGTAACGTCTTGAATGTGCAGCTGTTCTTTACCTACGAGGTAAACATCACGGAAGATGCCGCCTGTCCACCACATGTCTTGGTCTTCAATGTAGGTTGAATCGGCCCACTGCATCACACGAATAGAAAGTAGGTTGTTGCCTGCTGTTACCTGGCTAGAGATATCGAACTCAGCGGTTAGGCGGCTACCTTTGCTGAAACCTACATATTCGCCGTTTACGTAAACTTCGAAGTAAGTTTCAACGCCATCAAATTTGATGATGGTTTGTTTTTCGTCCCAGCTTTCGCCAAGGAAGAAAGAGCGTTGGTATGCGCCGGTTGGGTTGTCTGATGGTACGAAAGGCACGTCAATTGGGAATGGGAAACCTTCATCTGTGTATTGAAGATCGCCGTGGCCTTCCATTTGCCACATGTTTGGAACCGTGATGTTGCCCCAGTCGCTCATTTCCTGAGAATAAAACTCTTCAGGAACCAATAGCGGATTGGTGAAGTAGCTGAAATTCCATTGGCCACTCAATAGTTGGAAGTGGCTGCTCAGTTCACGCTGAAACGTTTTTGCATTTTTTTCTGATGCGTATGAGAAGAAGTATGCACGCGGTGCCATACGGTTCTCATGTAAGTTCAGGAAGTTTTCCCAGTTGTTCACGTTGCCTCTCTCTCGGTCTAAATGCAGTTTGCTGACCGACGTTCTTATGCGTAATTGGGTCGTAGTGAATACGAGTATTTTTGGACTGAGGTAATTATTAGTAAAAGTTTTACTAAATGAAATTAGTGAAAACGTTTTACTTTAACTTCATCACGTTTTTTATGGTCTTTTTACGGTGCTGTGTGATCCACTTAAAAGAATGCTATTGGCTGTTTTATGCAGCAGGTTAAAGAGGGGGACATGTGTCGATTGATGTATGTGACGGGCACAAAAAAGGCCACCTTCAACAAAGGTAGCCTTAATTTATCTATTTGATATATTTAATTATTTTGTTGTATCGCGTAGCTTGAGTTTGCTTGGTACATAGACGCGTAATGGGATGGTTCGGCCGTCGCGTACTTTCTCAATCAGCAGGTTAACGCCTTGAATTCCCATCAGTTCAGAGTGAATACGAACAGTCGATAAAGATGGGAAGGTAAATTTAGCTGTTGGGATGTCGTTTACACTGATCAGCGCAATATCTTCAGGAATGTTTAATCCGTGCTCATGAACTGCTCGTAAAACGCCAATTGCGATGGAATCTGACGCAATAAACATGGCTTTAGGGTAGTCGCCCGTCGCGAGCATCTGTTTTGCAAGCTTGTAACCTGATGAGCTAGAGAAGTCACCACGGTAGATGTCTTGCTCACTGACAACATTTTTTAGGCCACCATATTCAGCAAAAGCGACTTCACGAATATCAGGGGTGTTGACGTCGTCTTGGCCACCAATAAAGCCGATGCGCTCATAGCCTTGGTTGATAAAGAAGTTGGTGATCTCTTTGCTGATCAAAGCCAGGTCGATATCGACAGAGTCATAAGGTTCTGAGTGATCGGTAAAATCGACATAACAAATATTATCGCTCAGCTTTTTAGCTTGCTCGATAACCTCTGGTGTCATTCGACCCACCAATAAAACACCTGTTATCGGCGCTGAGTTGATTTGTATTTTACTTTCATAACAGTTGGTTAGCTTGATTTCCATCTTTTCGCATTGGGTTTCAATCCCATGGCGAATCGATAGGTAGTAAGGGTCGTTAACCTCAGCTTCTTGCTTGTAGTTATACAGGGCTAGGAAGTGATGGTTTTGTTTTTTACTACTAACGGTTTTTCGTGAGCTGCTGGTTTTGTATTCCAACTTCTCTGCAATTTCAAAGATACGCCTTTTGGTCTCTTCCTTGACGCTTAATGTTGGATCTTCATTGAGAACCCTTGAAACTGTAGCCAATGATACATTCGCTTCAGTCGCGATATCTTTTAACGTTGCCATACTCACTTCCTGTTATTGGAACATTGCGCTGCTTTGAAATTGGTATTTAGTAAAAAAGCAATGCACCTCTTTATTCTACAGACCTATTGTAATCAAACTGGAAGTCATTGCATTAACTTTTAGTAAAATAAATGCTCAACTCATCTGTGATGTCTCAAATCTGACTATCTATAATTATCTTATTAAAATTCAATGAATTAGAAGTTAACAGCTATACGTTATCTCTATGCCATGTTCAGTACCAATGATGAAAGTTAGTGTAAACGTTTACACTTCGTGGTTTTGATCACAGAATTATAGTCAAAATGGCTGCTACTATTTCTGGCATACGGTGCTATTGAGCTGAATGTCAGTTTGAGCTAGCCCACGAATGACGATAAAGAGAGGTTGATTGTGAAAGTACTGGTTACGGGCGGCATGGGTTACATCGGAAGTCATACATGCATTCAAATGATACAGGCAGGTATGGAGCCGATCATTGTTGATAACCTTTGCAACAGCAAAGAGCTAGTGCTGGAACGAATCGAGTCGTTAACTGGCAAGCGCCCAACGTTTTATCTTGGCGACATTCGTGACCAATCTTTTCTAGATAGCGTGTTTTCAGAAAACGATATCCAAGCGGTGATTCACTTTGCTGGCCTGAAAGCGGTAGGGGAGTCGGTGGCTAAGCCTTTGGAATATTACGATAACAACGTCAATGGTTCACTGGTGTTAGCTCGAAGCATGAAGAAAGCGGGCGTGAAAAACATCGTATTTAGTTCTTCGGCTACCGTTTACGGTGACCCGGACGTAGTGCCGATTACTGAAACTTCACCAACTGGCGCGACAACTAACCCTTATGGTCGCAGCAAATATATGGTGGAAGAGTGCTTGAGCGATCTGTTCAACGCGGAGAACGATTGGAGCGTGACTTTACTGCGTTACTTCAATCCAGTCGGCGCACATCCATCGGGCACTATGGGTGAAGACCCACAAGGTATCCCAAATAATTTAATGCCGTTTATTGCCCAAGTAGCCGTAGGTCGCCGTGAAAAACTGGCTGTTTTTGGAAACGATTACCCAACAGTCGATGGCACAGGCGTTCGTGACTATATTCATGTAATGGATTTGGCTGATGGCCACGTAGCAGCACTAAAAGTGGTTGGCGAGAAAGCGGGCTTACACATTTACAACCTAGGTACGGGCAAAGGCTCAAGTGTACTCGAGATGGTTGAAGCCTTCGCACAAGCATCGGGTAAGCCAGTTCCTTATGAACTTTGCCCACGCCGCGCAGGTGACATTGCCGAATGTTGGGCAAGTACTGAAAAAGCAGAGCGCGAGCTTGGCTGGAAGGCGACGCGTAGCGTGATGGAGATGACGGCGGATACATGGAATTGGCAGTCGAATAACCCACAAGGTTACTAAATAACTTTTAAGCTATTGAAAAAATAGAGATTCCAGATATCTCGTGCCTTTATTCTGGAATGACGGATGAGCATAAGGCTATGAAGTGGTGGCCTTTGCACAAATAGCACAACGAGATTACACGTCATTCCCTACAGCGAGGCACGAGCGTGATAGGGAATCTCCTTGTAGAAGAATTATTCATCTTGGTGAATTGACCAAGACACAAAATTTGAGAGCAATCTAAACATGTCAAAAGTTGAATTTAACCCAGTAGACCACCCGCATCGTCGTTATAACCCATTAACGGGTCAGTGGATCTTAGTATCACCGCACCGAGCAAAACGTCCTTGGAGTGGCCAAGATGAAAAACCATCGACTGCGCAGCTTCCTGCGTATGAGAAAGAGTGTTTCTTGTGCCCAACCAATACGCGTATCTCGGGCGACGAAAACCCAGATTACGACGGCACTTATGTATTCAGTAATGACTTCGCGGCCTTGATGCCCGATTCGCCTGACGCTCCAGAGTCTGAAAACCCTCTATTCAAGACTCAAGGTGTTCGCGGGTTGAGCCGCGTGATCTGTTTTTCTCCGGACCACAGCAAAACGCTGCCAGAGTTACCACTAAACAAGATTCGCGGTGTTATCGACACATGGAATGAACAGATTGAAGAGCTAGGTAAAGACTACCTATGGGTTCAAGCGTTTGAAAACAAAGGCGAGACCATGGGCTGTTCTCAGCCTCATCCGCACGGTCAGATATGGGCAAACAGCTTTTTGCCCAACGAGATTGAACGCAAAGAGAAATTGTTAAAAGAGTACTTCGAACAACAAGGTTCGAATCTTTTAGTGGATTACGTTGAAGCTGAAATGAAAGACGGCTCTCGCACTGTGGTTGAAACTGAACATTGGATTGCGGTGGTGCCTTACTGGGCGGCGTGGCCATTTGAAACCATGTTGCTACCAAAAACGCACATTCGCCGTATGAGCGAACTGACTGACGAGCAGCGTGATGATTTAGCGCTTGCGATTAAGAAGCTGACCAGTCGTTACGACAACTTGTTCCAATGCTCATTCCCGTACTCAATGGGTTGGCACTATGCGCCGTTCTTTGAAGAAGGCACGGACATCGATCACTGGCAACTGCATGCGTTGTTCTACCCGCCATTGCTACGTAGTGCTTCGGTTCGCAAGTTCATGGTCGGCTACGAAATGTTGGCTGAGTCTCAGCGTGATTTAACCGCAGAACAAGCAGCGCAGCGTCTGCGTGATTTGAGTGACGTTCACTATAAAGAGCAGTAATACGTTGCTTCGTAGATAACAAGCGAGATTCCTGATATCTCGTCCCTCGATTCTGGAATGACGGCAGATGAAAAGCCCATAAGTTTAAGAGCTTAGAAGCTTAAAAGTTTAGTCGCTGATGTTGTCATTCCCTACCGTGAGCGACGAACGATATAGGGAATCTAAAAGAATTAAAGTGGTGCCGTAAAGGGGCCATAACCAATTGAACAAAGAGTTTAACCAGAGAGTTTACTTATGTCTGACCTAATCCAAAACGTGAAAGCATCTTTTGAGCAAGTCCTTGGTTACCAAGCGACTCATATTATCCAAGCACCAGGTCGTGTGAACCTGATCGGCGAGCACACTGACTACAACGATGGTTTTGTTCTACCGTGTGCCATTAACTACCAAACGGTAGTCGCCGCGGCTAAGCGTGACGACAACATTGTTCGCGTAGTATCAGTGGACTACGGTAATGCAGTCGATGAGTTCGATTTAACTCAAGAGATCACATTCCAACAAGACAAGATGTGGGCTAATTACATTAGTGGTGTGGTGAAGTGCTTAAAAGGTCGCGGCTTTGAATTTACAGGTGCAGACATCTCTGTAACGGGTAACGTACCTCAAGGTGCAGGTTTAAGTTCTTCTGCGGCACTTGAAGTGGTGATTGGTCAGACATTTAAGGTGCTTTACAACTTAGAGATCACTCAAGCAGAAGTAGCATTGAACGGCCAGCAAGCAGAGAACGAGTTCGTTGGCTGTAACTGCGGCATCATGGACCAAATGATCTCTGCAGAAGGTCGTGCAAACCATGCGATGCTATTGGATTGTCGTAGCCTAGAGACTCAAGCGGTTTCAATGCCAGAAGATATGGCTGTGGTTATCATTAACTCAAACAAGAAACGCGGCTTAGTCGACAGCGAATACAACACACGTCGTGAACAGTGTGAAGAAGCGGCGCGCATCTTTGGTGTTCCGGCACTTCGTGATGTGACCATTGAGCAATTCAAAGCGAAAGAGTCTGAATTGGATGAAATGGTCGCGAAACGTGCTCGTCACGTGATTACTGAAAATGACCGTACTGTTGAAGCGGCTCAAGCTCTACGCACTCATGATATGAAGCGTATGGGCGAGTTGATGGCTGAATCGCATGCATCAATGCGTGATGATTTTGAAATCACGGTGAAAGAGATTGATGCGCTGGTTGATATGGTCAAAGAAGTGATCGGTGAACAAGGTGGCGTGCGTATGACTGGCGGTGGTTTCGGTGGTTGTATTGTGGCATTGGTTCCACCTGCATTGGTTGATGAAATCAAAACAACCGTTGAACAGAAATATCAAGCGGCGACGGGGCTAAAAGAATCTATTTATGTGTGCCAAGCGAAAGACGGAGCAGGCTTAGTTGAAGTAATCTAACGGCTTCGAGACTTAATATAGAGCTTACCAAGTAAAAAGATCATGGTAGGCCAAATGCTAAAGCCTTTACTTCAGGTAGAGGCTTTTTACTGGCACTAGAAGGAATTTAGAATGACACAAGAGCAAAACCTGCATCAATCCATGGCGCAGACTCCAGCCTATGATGGCCAACCCGCTCAGTTAGTGACGCTATCAAATACGCATGGGATTCAAGTGACATTCATGGATATTGGTGCAACATGGTTGAGCTGTATCCTGCCAGTAAAGGGAAACAAAAGAGAAGTGTTGTTGGGTGTTAACTCAATGGAGAACTTCGATAAACAAGCCAGCTATATGGGCACAACCGTTGGCCGTTATGCTAACCGCATTGCTAATGGTCGTTTCAAAATTGATGGTCAGAATTACAAGCTGGAAACCAACCAAGCGGGCAATACCTTACATGGTGGCCCGAACGGATTTGATAAACGCCGTTGGAATATTGCCGAGCAAACCGAAACGTCAGTGGTGTTCAGTCTAGAGTCTGCTGATGGCGACCAAGGATTCCCGGGGAATTTGAATGTGTCGGTACGTTATGACATCACCGAAGACAATCGAGTGTCCATTAATTACTCTGCAACCACAGACAAGCCGACTGTAGTCAACCTAACGAATCATGCGTACTTCAATCTACTTGGCGCTGAAGCTGGACACGATTGTTTGTCACACATTGTCAGTATCAATGCTAATCAGTTCTTACCGACCAATTCGGTGGGTATTCCGTTAGGTAACCTTAAATCAGTGAAATCGACCAGCTTTGACTTCAATCAGCCTATGATGATCTCAGAGCGTTTGTTGGGCGATGAACAGCAGAAAGCAGCAAAGGGTTACGACCACTCTTTCTTATTGGCTGATGGCTGCAAACGCACTCAATGCGCCGCGACCGTAACCTCACCGGATGCGCTCGTCACACTAAAAGTATTTTCAACCAAACCTGCGATGCAGCTATACACCGGAAACTGGCTTGGTGGCACACCAAACCGAAGTGGTGGCAGCTATGAAGACTACGCTGGTTTGGCGCTAGAAACCCAGTTCTTACCTGACTCTCCTAACCACCCAGAGTGGAAGCAGGACAGTTGTATTCTCAAGCCTGAACAAGAATATAACTACAGTACCTGTTACCAGTTTGAATTTTCGGGGGATTCTTCAAACTAGTACGCTCTAGCTCAAAGCGGTTACGTCAATATCTTTTGTTTGTGAATAGGACGATGTGAATTATCGCGTTGTTCTTGGGGGATGAGCAAAAGTGGCGCTCAACAAGAGTGCGGTTTATTAAGCGCGATTGTTGAGTATCTGAGTAAGGTAGGAAAGCCCTAACAGAAGCGATTCTGTTAGGGCTTTTTTTTGTTTATTGCTTGATGAGTCGACCAGAACCTAGACTTTCTCTACCGAATTACGGCGTACCAGAGTTGGAGAGAACATCATTGGTTCAGTTGAGGTGTTTTCACCTTTGGCTAAGTGCAACGCGAGTCGTGTCGCTTTCTCTGCCATCATCTGAATCGGGTAGCGAATAGTGGTGAGCTTTGGATGAACATAGCGGGCAATCAAACCATCATCGAAACCGATGATCGACATTTTGTCTGGCGCTTGAATACCGTTTTCATCAAGGACAGACAAAGCACCAGCTGCCATGTAATCGTTGTACGCCACAATGCCAGTGATTGGCAGTGACTTAGTCAGAAGGTTAGTCATGGCGTATTCGCCACCGTCACTGGTCGGCGCTGAGTATTCAATATAGCTGTCAGAGAGCGCTATTTTGTAATCTGAGAGTGCCGCTAAGTAACCTTGGATACGCTCATCGGCATCTTCAATGCTATGCGATGAGGCGATACAGGCAATGTTCTTATGGCCATGGCGGATCAGATATTCCGTCGCAAGATACGCACCTTTTTTGTTGTCTAAGAAAATACAGTGGTTGGCAATCTCAGCAATATAACGGTTGATCAGTACTAAGCCTTTGACCTCTTTTGCATAGGCAATCAGTTCTTCGTCGGTGAGGCCTTTAGAGTGGATCACCAGGGCGTCACAACGGCTGTTAATCAGCAATTCAATCGCTTGTCTCTCTTCTTCACGATCGTGCGAGCCATTACCGACAAGGATATGTTTTCCGTTCTCACGAGCGACATTGTCGACAGCCTTAACCAGCGTGCCAAAAAAGGGATCGGAGATGTCACCGACCAATACACCAACAGTGTTCGTGCTTTGGCTTACCAGCGCTCGAGCATTGGCATTCGGTCGATAGCCAAGTTTAGACATCGCTTTAGTTACAGACTCTACCGAGCTTGCACTCGCCTTGGGAGACTTGTTGATCACTCGAGATACGGTTGCAACAGAAACACCAGCTTCCTTTGCTACATCTTTAATTGTTGCCATTTTTAACCTCTATACATTGCTTCATCTATTTAACACCGACAATGATAGTAAGGCAACGAAACTCTCATTTTACTTCCAGTAATGAGATCTTTACCGCTTGTAATTATTAGGCTTAATGCTAGTGTAAACATTTACATTTTACTTAATTTTAGTAAATTATTTGATGAGTGAAAATAAACCAATATAGGAAGTGAGAAATGGATACTGTCTCTTATGGTGACTTTGCTAAGTTAGAAATGCGTGTGGGTAAGATCATTGAGGTTGTGCGTCATGAAAACGCCGACAAGCTTTACATAGTGCAAGTGGATGTTGGTGACAAGACACTGCAAACGGTGACCAGCCTAGTCCCTTACTACACAGAAGAAGAGTTGATGGGTAAGCAGGTTGTTGTTTTGTGCAATCTAGCGAAGGCGAAGATGAGAGGCCACACTTCTGAGTGCATGTTGCTTTGTGCAGAAACGGAAGATGAATCTGAAAGTGTATTGCTAACACCTGAACGTGCGATGCCAGCAGGTATTCGTGTCGTTTAAGCTCACTTTAGGTTGGTGAGTCAATGTGTTCACCAACCTAAATTAACTCGCTATATTCATTAACAAGGTACATAAGCTAGCTTCGTACAGTCAGTATCAAGCCATCAATTACACTGTGATGGTGATCGGAAACCCCAGCAAGGTTGCCGTATTTAGGCTGGTGGCGATCATTTTCTAATGGGTGATGCCAACCTTGTGTGTGTTTAACGAAGTGCGCCGCAAAGCTTTCAGACACCTCTAAACATCCTGCTAATACAGTATCGACGTAGGTTTGAACGATAGGGCTGTTTTCGCAAGGTGCTTCAATCTCGTCTTTGATGTAAACCCAGATCGGTTGATCCTGTTTGAATTCATCTTGGCTTTCTATCTGAGAGGCCTTTAATTCGATACGGTGATAACCACGCTCACGGCGATCAAACTCAGCCAGTGCAATATCATCCACCTCAAGCAACACACCATTCACTTGTCCCTCGCCGAGATTGACGATCAAAGGTGATAACACATAGCTGTCATCGATCTTGCTCCAATGGCGAATTAAGCCATGAACAATCGCAGGGATCGCTTGCCCTGTCTGACCGGTAAGCTGGCGTGAAGATGAGTTGATTAAACTGCCATAACCAAAAATATACATCGCATTCCTTGTCTGAGTTGTTCCATTTAAGTCTAGTCTTACTATATGTGGCGAGATACCAAAAGTCAGTAAGTTTCTATTTATACATCTATATGTCTTTATGACTCTTTTGGTTGTGTTTTTTTGACTTGTTTATTGGCTAGTGAATCTCGTGAGTCGCTGTTTTTACTGGTTTTATCTAATTGGCGCGTTTCATGCAGTGTTATCTGCATATTGCATCGGATTTGATGCATACAAAATTTGGTTTAGGTAATACCTTGGCCGCTTATCTGAGAATTAGGAGCGAGTTTGTTAAATATCACAGATAAAAGTGTAGAAGACGCGATTCCAGCCTACCTGCGTTTAGGCTTTCGACCTTTCTTCTTTTTAGGCAGTCTCTATGCCGTGATTGCGATTGTAGCTTGGGTAATCATGTTCCAAAACGGTCAACCTGAGATTTTAAAAGTTCCCGCACTGTGGTGGCACGTGCATGAGATGCTGTTTGGTTTTTCGATGGCGATTGTTGTCGGCTTTGTGCTCACTGCCGTGCAAACCTGGACGGGTGTCAATGGAACCAAGCACTATCGGTTGGCAATTCTTGTGGGCTTTTGGCTCGCACCTCGTATTCTGTTTTGGACCCCCGCTCCGTTATGGCTGATCTCGTCGGTTGAGGCGCTGTTCTTAATCTTCGCCGCCTACGAAATTGGTTTTCGAGTCGTGAAGTCGAAAGGCTGGAAGAACCTGTTTTTTGTGCCGCTGTTTATATTGGCTATCGTGGCGAACTCTGCTAGTTACGCGACCATTAAGGGAATGCCTCCATTTCCATCGTCTGCAGTTTGGCAGGCCATGTTGTGGTGGTTTACCTTGCTCTTATCAGTGATGGGTGGGCGAGTAATCCCATTCTTCACAGCGCGTCGTTTTGATTTCGAAAAAGCGCAGCCCTTGGTTTGGTTGGAATGGTTAGCCAATCTACCTTTGGTTGGCTTATTTGTGTTGAGCTTCTTCCCATTGACCTTTGCTCAAGTCGGCAATGAGTTGATGGTATTTGCAGGTGTGACACAGTTGGTGCGCTTTATCCGCTGGAAGCCTTGGACAACACTATCAGAACCCTTGGTGTGGTCGCTGCATGCGGCTTACCTATGTATCCCTCTCAGCTTGCTGTTACGCGGTTTGCTAGATAACCCGTTCGCGAGCCATAACATGCTGCACCTGTTTGCGATTGGCGGTTTGAGTGGGTTAATTCTGGCGATGATCACGCGCGTGACAATGGGACATACTGGCCGTGCTATCTATAAAGGGCCAAGTATGGCTTTGGCGTTCTCGGCTATATTTATCGCGGCACTCGTTCGTAGTTTAGGTGTGACATTCTTCCCGGCGTATTTATTTGAGATGGTCAATATCAGCGCGGGTTTATGGACGTTAGCGTTCGGTCTATTTATCTGGAAATTTGGGATGATGCTGTTAACGCCAAGAGTGGATGGTCACCCGGGCTAAGCCAATTAGTTATCTATTGATATAGATAGGGAAGCTCAGAGCTTCCCTTTTTGATCTTGATAACTCATTAAGTACTCGCAGCAAGGTATTGGCGTACCTGTGTGATGAGATCTTCCTTGGCGTGAGGCGAGATAAAACTGGCTTCGATGGCATTAATACTGAACTGCGCCAATTCGTTTTTGGTCACTGGGTGAGCATTGGCGACGGCGAGGAAGTTATCATTCATATAGCCGCCGAAGTAAGCCGGATCATCGGAATTGATGGTGACGCACAGCCCTTTTCTCAGCAACTCGACGATGTTGTGCTCTTGCATGGTCTCAAACACCTTGAGCTTGGTATTCGACAGCGGGCAGACGGTCAGTGGTGTACGTTTTGCTATTAGCTGTTCCATCAACTCTTCATCTTCTACACAGCGAACGCCATGATCAATTCGGGTAATGCCTAGCAAGCTCAGTGCGTCGCTAATATTTTGTGCTGGGCCTTCTTCTCCGGCGTGCGCGACAGTCAGAAAGCCTTGGTTGATCGCTTCTTGGAATACATGTTTAAACTTCTCTGGTGGATTGCCCTGTTCTGATGAATCTAACCCAACGGCAATGATCTTATCTTTATAAGGAAGGGCTTGTTTGAGTGTTTCAAAAGCGCTGTCTTCATCGAGATGACGCAGAAAGCACATGATCAGTTGGCTGCTGATACCAAGCTCTTGCTCCACTTGATTCAAAGCTCGAGTAATCCCGCCAACGATGACTTCAAAGTCAATGCCGCGTTCAGTGTGAGTCTGAGGGTCGAAGAAGATCTCAGTATGAACCACATTATCTTGCTGACACTTCAACAGATAAGCCCACGTCAGGTCGTAGAAATCTTGTTCATGAATCAGTACGTTTGCACCTTGGTAATAGATATCGAGAAAGGATTGAAGATTGTGGAACTGGTACGCGTCTCGAACTTGGTCTGGGGTCTCAAAGGGAATCGACAGGTTATTACGCTTGGCGAGTTGGAACATCAGCTCTGGCTCTAATGTGCCTTCTATATGTAAGTGCAGCTCAACTTTGGGTAAATTTTTGATGAAGCTATCCATAGCAACTCCTTAGCTATTTTAATTATGAGCGGAGTAGGTGAGACAGTAGAGTCTATAAACCTGAGCAAGCAGGTATCTCTTTCATTTATCTCTGTTTGAGCATAGTTCATTTCATTGTTATCGATAAAATAGGATAGAAGTTGATGGTGAACCGAGAGTTATGAACCGATTGAAATTAGGCGCAAACGATTTGCAGCATTGGAGTGTGATCCGCTGCAAATATTTGCAGCAATATTCATTGATTTGTGCTCTAATACCGCGCTTACCAAGGGATGGTGTTAAAAGATGCTCACTTAGATGGAGTTATCAAAGTTGACCGATCCCTTAATGATCTCCCTTAGGAAAAAATAGAACATGTCTAAGAACAAAAAATTTGATATCCGCCTTACAGAAAAACGCAACGGTTGGTGTGCAGAGATTACTCGTCAAGTAACGTCTCGCAGCACTACAGTATCTAAGCGTGAGTCTGGTTTCGAAACTGAAGCTCTAGCACAAGAGTGGGCAGAGAAAGAGCTAGCATCTTTCATCGCTAACCAAGCTGAACGTAACGAGCGTAAATCAGAGCAACGTAAAGAGCGTGACGAACT
This sequence comes from Vibrio sp. 10N.286.51.B11, assembly GCF_041469245.1. Lineage (NCBI taxonomy): Bacteria > Pseudomonadati > Pseudomonadota > Gammaproteobacteria > Vibrionales > Vibrionaceae > Vibrio > Vibrio sp. 10N.286.51.B11. The sequence goes on from NZ_JBFRKI010000009.1 coordinate 62,419, forward strand.
ACGTCACACTAAAGAGCTTAAAGCTGAGCAAGCACGTGAAGCGCGCGCTAAAGCTCGTGCAGAAGAGCAACAAGACGCTGAATAATTCAGTGCATGACTAATTTATAGATCCCTTAATTTTAAGATAAGGGATTTGTGAAAAAAGCCCCGATACAACTTTTTTCTTTCGAGTTAAAAGTGTTTTGGGGCTTTTTAGTTTGTGGAGTTCTGTTTTATTGTGTTTAAGAGCTCGGTTTGGCTTCTCGCTTTTAACGTCGAGCTCTTAAACTGTTAAGCATTGTCTGATCAGTTATTCAGTGCAGTTAGCCAATCGTCTTCTGCCACTTCTTCAATGTAGCTTTCTACTGATTGTCCTACTTCTTCATCGTCTTGCTTGAAGTAAGCGATGTGGAACACAGCATCACCTTCGTTGACCAAAGGCAGAGTTTGCTGACCAATCACGATACCGCCTTTGGTTGTGATCACTTGGCCTTCTTGGTGACCCAATGGAGAGCTGATGTAAGCAAGGGTTTGTCCTGCTTCAACCTGTTCGCCAAGTCTTACCATGTTACGCAAAATACCGTCTGATTCAGCGCGGATCCAGCTGGTGGATTTACTCAATACTGGCTCTGGTAACTTCTTACGGTTAGGGCGCAGCATGCCGATTTCTTTCATCACTTGATGCACGCCAAGGTAACCCGCACGAATCGCGAGGTGATCAAAACGCAGCGCTTCACCACCTTCGTAAGTTAATACAGGAATACCCAGTTTTTCCGCTTCGCTACGCAGTGAACCGTCGCGCAGTGGAGAATCAATAATCACGGGTGTTGCGAACGCTTTTGCGATGCGCAGTGTCTCAGGGTTCGATAGGTTTGCACGAATCTGTGGCAGATTGGTACGGTGAATCGCGCCCGTGTGTAGATCCAGAATGTAATCACAGTGCTTTGCCACGTTCTCAAAGAAGGTGTAAGCGATACGTGATGTTAACGATCCTTTCTCACTGCCAGGGAAGCAACGGTTTAGGTCACGACGGTCTGGTAGGTAACGAGATTTATGGATAAAGCCAAATACGTTAACGATAGGCACAACAATTAATGTCCCTTTCAGTTTCTTTGGATCAATCGCATTGGTCAGTTGTCGTGCAATCTCAACACCGTTTAGCTCATCGCCGTGGATAGCCGCATTTACCATCAGTGTTGGGCCTGCTTGGCGACCGTGAATAATTTCAATCGGGATCGAAAGTGGAGAATGCGTGTAAAGCTGAGCCGCTTGCAGTTCAATCTCCATTCGCTGTCCTGGCTGAACAGTATAACCAAGTAATTCGAATGGTTGATTAGGTTTTAGTCTTGCCATTTAGGTTGTTCTCAACATGGTGATAATTCGTTAACACGGAATGTAGCAATCGTTGATTTTTAGTACGAATCAATCGCTTTACGGTGACGACAAAAGTTTTTTATGAAGGGGCTTCTGAATTGGTTTCAGTTTTTTATCTGGCTAATTGAAGGGTGTTTAAAATTTTGAATTTTCTGACAATACATTAACTTAGAGCTGATATTTGTCATTCAGTTCGTTGGTATTATCCACCGCCATTTTTTGGCGGCCAAATTCAAATATTGAGATCAAAATGAAAAAAACAATTTCAAAAGTTGTAGCACTAGCGGTGGTATCTGTTGCTTTATCTGGCTGTGTTGGTAGCAACGCAGTAACGGGTTACCTAATGAAGTTCAACATCAAGGCTGTTGATAACCGTTACGCTCGTGGTGGTTTGAACATGCTATTTGCACCTGCATACGGTCTAACAGTTGCTGCCGATTACCTAGTATTCAACTCACTAGAGTTCTGGACTGGTAGCAACCCACTAACAGGTGCTCCGCACATCTTTGATACTAAGACTGATACTTACCTAGACATCAACCACCAACTTGATCCGTCTCTAACGGAAGCGCCAGTGGGTCCTATCACGAGTGCAGATGTGATCGAAAAAGGTCAAATGCAGCAGATTGATGAAAACACGATCCAAATGGACATTACTTACCAGTCTGGTGAGCGTGCGACGTTAATCGGTGTTCGTGATGGCGAGATGGTGACGTACTTCATCGATGGCGAAGTTGTGGCACAAACTTCAATTGATGAGCTAGAAAGCTACGCGGCTTCACGCGCTTAATTGTTTATTTAGTCACAAGTAGTAGCTACAAAGATTAGATACAAAAACAGGTACTCATTGAGTACCTGTTTTATTTTGTCTCAGATAAACGGTGTTTACTGTAAAACACCATTTACTGAACAAACATAGCTTATCGAATTAAGCTTTTTCTGGGATCGCTTCAAGCAATGCAACCATTTGGTTCCAGAATAGCTCAACGGTGTCGATCTTCACTTTCTCATCAGGAGAGTGCGGAAACTTGATGGTTGGGCCGAAAGAAACCATATCCATGTTCGGGTAAGGTTCTTTGAATAGACCACACTCAAGACCAGCATGGATAACCATGATGTTTGGCTTGTGACCGTAGATACCTTCGTACATGTCGCGGAAGATATGCATGATTTCTGAATCTGCGTCTGGTTTCCAACCTGGGTAAGCACCAGAGAACGCGATGTTAGCGCCTGCTAGTTCAGCAACAGAGTGAAGCATGCTTTCTACTTGGCTACGACCTGAATCGATAAGAGAGCGGATCAGGCAAAGTACTGTGATTGAGTTCTCTTCTGTTGTGATAACACCTACGTTTAGAGACGTTTCCACAACACCTTCAATCTCGTCACTCATACGAATCACGCCGTTTGGACATGCGTTAAGTGCAGCGATAAAGCGAGCTTGGTCTGCTGACGCAAGTGCGCCCATTTCTACAGAAGCTTCTTCATTGAAAGTCACGATGCTGTCTTCTACTTTACCTAGCTCTGTTGAAAGCAGCTCAGTGTAGTAGTTGTATAGTGAAGCCAGTTTTTCTTGGTTTGCCGCAGGAACAGCAACCGTTACGAAACCTTCACGAGGGATCGCGTTACGAAGGCTACCACCTTTGAATTCGACGATGCGAAGGTCTAGCTCTTTTGCGTGACCCGCTAGGAAGCGAGCAAGCAGTTTGTTTGCGTTTGCACGACCTGTGTGGATGTCACAACCAGAGTGACCGCCTTTTAGGCCTTTTAGCGTTAGCTTACGTGTTACGAAGTCAGCTGGAATCGCATTACGAGCAATTTCAAATGTCATTGCGCCGTCGATACCGCCAGCACAACCCATGTACACTTCGCCTTCTTGCTCTGAATCGGTGTTAAGAAGGATATCGCCTTCTAACCAACCCGCTTCAAGACCGAAAGCACCAGTCATGCCTGCTTCTTCATCTACTGTTAGTAGAACTTCGATAGGGCCGTGCTGGATTTCGTTTGAAGCAAGAACCGCTAGGCAAGAAGCCATGCCCATGCCGTTATCAGCGCCAAGCGTTGTGCCTTTAGCTGTAACCCACTCACCATCAATGTATGGTTGAATTGGATCTTTAGCAAAGTCATGAACTGTGTCTTCGTTCTTTTGTGGAACCATATCGATGTGAGCTTGTAGCACTACACCTTTTTTGTTTTCCATACCCGCCGTTGCTGGCTTTTTGATGAATACGTTACCCGTTGGGTCACGACGTACATCTAGGCCTTGCTCTGTTGCCCAAGCAATAATGTATTGAGCAAGCTCTTCTTCATGCTTAGAAGGGTGTGGGATTGAGCAAATCTTATCGAAGAACTGCCAGATAGGGGCAGGGGATAATTTACTGATCTCAGAATGGAATTCAGACACGGATGACTCCTTTTTTATTTAATAACCATATATTTAGGTTTTGCATGGGGAAAAACCTAGAACAAAAATCTAAAATATGGGTCTGTTTTGATGGCAACAGCATACCACTTGAGCGTTTTGACGAGTAGCGGTTCTAAACCTCAAATAGCTCAAATTTTGAAAGCGATCTTGTCCATCTGATCACAGCTAAGCGCCTTGATGCTTATAAATGGAGCAGGCAAACGTTTGTTTAATTCTATTTTGTAATTTTATTACAAGATAAGTTTGCAAAATAACCGTAAATGGCCAAAAATGTGACGTATAGCAAAAAATACTTGTAATCTTTTTTCTTTAGGGTATATTAATAACCAACTTCTGAGATGAAGAGTAAATGCTCAAAGGATGAGTCCGTTTTATCGCCTCCAAGGAACCGAGAAATCAAATTCGTTTTTTATTGATTTATTAAGGTGATAGTTATGAAAGGTTTACCATCTGCAATGTTCTGGATTAACAGCTCTGTTTACACTAGCAACTTTGCATACCCTACAAGCTTTGGTTACTAATACCGTAAGCATGTAACTCGAACAGTTTTGTTCACCCCTATATATTGGAATTCTTTTACAGCCCTTTTGGTTGACAGATTCTACCGCCACTCAGTTTTGAGTGGCGTTTTTTTTGCCTGCTACTTTTCCAAACCGCTTTCGCTTGTCACTTTCCTTGCTGTTCTGCGTGGTTGTTTTTTAAACGCCGAAATATCAATTTGCGCCTTATTACTGATCCTGTTGAAAAATACATAACTATTGTGAGTTTGAATTCAGAATTTACTGGCTAGATTATCAATGAAAATAACCGATGGTAGAAAAAACAACCAACTAGTTTTAGTGAGTCTATTGTTGTTAATTGTTTGTTTTTAATGGTTATTTATCGATGATATCTTCATTTTTAATCGCTTTGTTTCATACGGCATTCTGATAAATATCGATTAGAGCCTTAATTCTATCTGGAATTTGTTATTTGATAACTTTATAATCCACAGCCAATCGATTACGCAACCGTTTACTTTTTACCCTTATAGGATTCGATAATGTTCGAAAAGCTATTCAAACTCAGTGAAAATGGCACCAATGTGCGCACTGAAATCATCGCAGGTCTAACAACCTTCCTAACAATGGCTTACATCATTTTTGTAAACCCAATGATTCTAGCTGATGCTGGTATGGACCATGGCGCTGTATTTGTAGCAACCTGTTTAGCGGCTGCTATTGGCTGTTTCATCATGGGCTTTGTTGCTAACTACCCAATTGCTCAAGCTCCAGGCATGGGTTTGAACGCATTCTTTACCTACGCTGTTGTAATGGGTATGGGTTATACGTGGCAAGTTGCTCTGGCAGCGGTTTTCGTATCAGGCGTAATCTTCATCTTCTTAAGCATCTTTAAGATCCGTGAATGGATTATCAACTCGATCCCTATGTCTCTGCGTGTTGGTATCTCTGCAGGTATCGGTCTTTTCCTAGCGTTTATTGCGCTTAGCAATGCAGGCATCGTTGTTTCTAACCCAGCAACTAAAGTTTCACTGGGCGACATTACCGCGATTGCTCCTATCCTAGGCTCACTTGGTTTCTTCCTAACGATTGCTCTTGTTCACCGTGGCGTGAAAGGGGCAGTAATGATTGCGATTCTAGCTATCACAGCTCTTGGCATTGTTATTGGTGACGTTCAATACGGCGGCATCATGTCTACACCACCAAGCCTTGCTCCTACATTCATGCAGCTTGATTTCTCTGCTGTATTTGAAATCGGTATGATTTCAGTGGTATTCGCGTTCTTGTTCGTCGATTTGTTCGATACAGCGGGTACTCTGGTTGGTGTTGCAACGAAAGCAAACCTAATCAAAGAAGACGGCAAACTACCTCGTTTGAACAAAGCACTGCTTGCTGACTCTACAGCAACATCTATTGGTGCACTGCTAGGTACATCAAATACTACTTCTTATGTTGAGAGTGTTGCGGGTGTTGCTGAAGGCGGCCGTACCGGTCTAACGGCTGTTGTTGTTGGTATCTTATTCCTACTGGCTCTTTTCTTCTCGCCACTTGCAGGTATGATTCCGGCTTACGCAACATCAGGTGCACTTTTCTATGTAGCAATTCTGATGATGTCTGGCCTAGTTGGCATTGATTGGCGTGATCTTACGGAAGCAGCACCAGTCGTGGTAACATGTCTGCTTATGCCGCTGACGTACTCTATCGCTGAGGGTATCTCACTAGGTTTCATCGCTTACGCTGCAATTAAGCTGCTAAGTGGTAAAGGTCGCGACGTTTCTCCTGCTGTGTGGGTAATGTCGGCTATCTTTATTCTTAAATACATTTTCGCTTAATCGTCTAGATTTCTGCTTAATCGCTGAAGAGGCTATGTTTGAAATAGCCTCTAATAACATGACAAAATTATTAGGTTTTATACTATGAGCAACAAATTCGTTATCACTTGGGACAACATGCAGACTTACTGCCGTCAACTTGCTGAAAAGCAAATGCCAGCAGAGCAGTGGAAAGGCATCTGGGCAGTAAGCCGTGGTGGTTTGGTTCCTGGTGCAATCTTGGCTCGTGAGCTAGGTATTCGTCACGTAGATACGATTTGTATTTCTAGCTACGACCACGATCACCAACGTGATATGACAGTAGTTAAAGCACCTGAAGGTGACGGCGAAGGCTTCCTAATCGTTGAAGACTTGGTTGATAGTGGTGACACTGCACGTAAGCTTCGCGAAATGTACCCTAAAGCGAAACTGATCGCTGTATGTGCAAAACCATCTGGCGCTGATTTGCTAGACGAGTACATTGTTGATATCGCTCAAGACACATGGATTGAGCAACCTTGGGATACTAGCCTAAGCTACGTAGAGCCAGTAAATCGCAAGTCAAAATAAGCGTAAACTTAGTTTTTTGAGAAATGACCCTTTATAGGGTCATTTTTTTTTATATTATTAGTGACAACCATTTCTTATTAAGTATCCCTATGTCTGAACCAGAAGAAACGAGCTCGAACCTTTCGGAAACTTTGTTTGTAAAGCACAAGCAAGCGAAAGAGACCTCAATGTTGACACAATACATGCCAAGCTCTGAAGCGCTATTGGATGAGAAACGTGAACAGCAAAACTCATCATGGTATCGAAACCTAAGACGTCTTCAGTGGGTATGGCAAGGCGTTAATCCAATAGAGCAGGAAGCGGTATTGGCTCGCATCGCGTCATCAGATAACTCTCGTACAACCGATGAGTGGCTTGATACGGTCATGGGTTACCGAAGTGGTAACTGGGCATACGAATGGACCAAGCTGGGTATGCAGCATCAAAATCGTTCTAATGAGAAGAATGGTGAAGAGATGGCTGAAGAGCTATTTTCCGCATCGTTGTGCTTCAGTATTGCGGGTTACCCACACCTCAAGAACGACAACTTGGCAGCTCAGGCTCAAGTGTTGGCCAACGCAGCGTATTCTGAAGCGATCAAGCACACTAAGTTGATCGTCAAGCAGATTGATATTCCATACCAAAACAAGAAGATCAAAGCGAACTTGCATCTAACCAAGACAGATAAACCACAACCGGTTGTGATTGTCAGCGCGGGTCTAGATAGCTTGCAAACCGATATGTGGCGCCTGTTTAGGGATTATTTAGCACCTAAGAACATTGCTATGTTAACGGTAGACATGCCATCAATAGGGCACAGTGCACATTGGCCGTTAACAGAAGACTCATCTTGTCTTCACCAAGCAGTGCTGAATGAATTGCCTAACATCCCATGGGTCGATCACCACAAAGTCGGCTTGTTTGGTTTCCGCTTCGGTGGCAATGCGATGGTGAGATTATCTTTCCTCGAGCAACATAAGATTAAAGCGTGTATTTCTTTAGGCGCGCCAATTCACGATATCTTTGTTCATGCAGACAAACTTAAGCAGATGCCTAAAATGCATCTAGATGTGTTGGCTTCGCGCCTTGGTAAAGGGGCGGTCGATATCAATAGCCTTTCTGGGCAGTTGATGGCGTGGTCACTCAAGGTACAAGGTTTGCTGTCAAACAGTAAAACCAGTGTTCCTATCTTGGCATTGGCTCTGGAAGGCGACCCGGTTTCACCGCCAATGGATAATCAACTGGTTGCTATTTACAGTGATTACGGAAAAGCGAAGAAAATCAAAGCTAAGTCAATTACACAAGGTTATGAGCAATCCCTCGAATTGGCGATAAAGTGGCTTGAGGATGAATTATTTAGATGACATTTCTCCTAAATTAGTTAAGCATGAAAAATGTACAAACTAAGTACCTGATACTCAGAGGTCATTTATAAAATCCAAATGCGTAGTTTCTACGTATAACAGTCTGAGTAACGTCATTCTTAACATTGAAAATGGAGATTCAATATGTCAGAAGTGACACAACAACCTACGCATTACCGCTTGTTGAATGTTTTAAAGGCGATCGGGCCTTACTTAAGGGAACCGCAATCAGAAGAAGGCCACTATATCTTTGATTGCTTGTCTGTATGTGTGAACGATAAAAAATCACCAGAAGAACGCGAGTTCTGGGGCTGGTGGCTGGAATTGGATAAGTCGGAAGAGGGATATTCGGCGAAGTACAATATCGGCAAGTACAACATCGATGGTAACTGGGATTCTTTGCCGTTACCTAAAAAGGCGGTCGCTGAGGTCTCTCGAACTCAAGAAGCCTTCCACAAGAAACTGGTTGATGAACTTCAAAGTAAGTTTGAAATCAGTATCCAATTAGACGAAGAGTCTGTCGAATTCGTCTAATTTTAAAGGTTACTCTTCTATATAAAGCAAAAAGGTGCGATTTCGCACCTTTTCTGCTTGTGAATTCCCCTTTTGATTGCTAAAACATCACCTCTTATTTGTTTTATTCATAAAAGACTTCATGACAACAAATCATCAAAGCGGGACAACAACACAGCGTAAAACTGTCGTTGTTAAACTGGGTACCAGTGTCTTAACTGGTGGAACATTGGCATTAGACCGCGCTCATATGGTTGAGCTGGTTCGTCAATGTGCTGAATTAAAAAAACAAGGCCACTCTGTGGTTATGGTTTCGTCTGGTGCAATTGCAGCAGGACGTGAGCACCTTGGTTACCCCGCACTTCCCAACTCAATGGCGAGCAAACAGTTGCTTGCGGCAGTTGGGCAAAGTCAGTTGATTCAAGTTTGGGAGTCTTTGTTTGCTATCTATGGCCTTAAGATTGGCCAGATGCTACTGACTCGTGCTGATCTCGATGATCGCGAGCGTTTTCTTAATGCACGTGACACGATCAACGCACTGGTTGAGCACGATATTATTCCGGTAGTAAACGAAAACGACGCAGTAGCAACCAACGAAATTAAAGTGGGCGACAATGATAACTTGTCGGCCTTAGTGGGTATTTTGTGCGGTGCTGATAAGCTTTTGCTACTAACAGACCAAAAAGGCCTGTTTACGGCTGACCCTCGTAAAGATCCAAATGCTGAGCTCATCAAAGAAGTGAAAACCATTGATGACACGCTGCGTAAGATCGCAGGTGGCAGCGGTACTACGTTGGGTACTGGCGGCATGGCGACAAAACTGCAGGCGGCTGACATTGCTCGTCGCGCAGGCATCGAAGTGATTATTGCTGCGGGCAGTGCTGAAAATGTGGTGTTTGATTCACTGAGTGATAACCCACAAGGCACACGTTTCTTGCCTTTAGCGGAAGCGCTTGAAAACCGTAAACGCTGGATTTTAGCGGGCCCTGCTTCAGCAGGTGACATCGTGGTTGACGACGGCGCAGTAAACGCAGTCAACACCAAAGGCAGCAGCTTGTTGGCGAAAGGGGTTGTTCGAGTTAAAGGCGAATTCTCTCGTGGTGAAGTTACCCAAGTCACAGACAGCAAAGGCAAAGTAATTGCGCGTGGTATCGCCAGTTATTCAAGCCAAGACCTAGCAAAAATTGCAGGCAAGCACAGTAAAGATATTGGCGACATCCTTGGATACGATTATGGGTCAGAAGTCATTCACCGTGACGACCTAGTTGTAATCCAAGAGTAGCTCGTGATGATAAGGTGAATCACCTTTTTGCATCCAAAGACAGACAGAATTTAGGGAGAGTTAAACGTGGATTTAACTAACATGGGTATCGCAGCAAAAGACGCTGCTTTCCACCTAGCGACCGCATCTACGGCGCAAAAGAATAAAGCATTGGCGATTATCGCTGATGAGCTAGAAGCAAACGCAACAACGATTTTAGAAGCGAACGCGAAAGACATCGAACTGGGTCGTGAAGCGGGTTTAACTGACGCACTGCTCGATCGTCTACTTCTTAACGAAGAGCGCTTAACCGGTATCGCTAACGATGTTCGTAACGTGATTAGCCTGAATGACCCAGTTGGCAGCGAAATTGACAGCAAAGTACTAGAAAACGGTATGTCACTGTCTCGCCGCCGCGTGCCACTTGGTGTGGTGGGTGTTATCTATGAAGCGCGTCCGAACGTAACCATCGATATTGCAGCTCTGTGTCTGAAGACAGGTAACGCAAGCATTCTACGTGGTGGTAAAGAGACGTTTTTCTCGAACATGGAACTGGTTAAGGTTATCCAGTCTGCATTAGAGAAAGCGGAGCTTCCAGCCGCTTCTGTTCAGTACATCGAGAAGCCTGATCGTGAACTCGTTTCTCAACTGCTTAAACTGGACGACTACGTGGATATGATCATTCCTCGTGGCGGCGCTGGTCTGCACAAGATGTGTAAAGAGAACAGCACCATCCCAGTAATCATCGGCGGCTTTGGTATCAGCCATATCTTCGTTGATGAAAGCGCTGATCTTGAGAAATCTGTCGATGTGGTCGAAAACTCAAAAGTTCAACGTCCATCAGCGTGTAACTCGTTAGATACACTGCTAGTGCATGAAGCGGTTGCTGAAGCTTTCCTAACTAAGCTGAAACAGCGTTTAGCCGGCAAGGTAACCTTAGTTGCTGATACCAGTGCAAAATCGCTGCTAGCGGGTTTTGAAGACCAACGTGATGCGGTTGAAGGCGACTTTGACACTGAATGGCTAAGCTACACGCTAGGCGTGAAAGTGGTAGCGGATGTGGCAGAAGCGATTGACCACATGCGTGTACACAACGCGAGTCATTCAGATGCGATCATGACCAATAGCTTAGAGAGCTCAGAGCGTTTCATTAACTCTGTTGGTTCTGCAGCGGTTTATGTGAATGCATCAACACGTTTCACTGATGGAGCACAGTTTGGTTTAGGTGCTGAAGTTGCCGTGTCTACTCAGAAATTGCATGCTCGCGGCCCAATGGGCTTAGAAGAGCTGACAAGCTACAAATGGGTAGGTAAAGCGAACTATTTAGTCCGCGGTTAACGCTGGTCGTTAATTTTACTCCTCAGCTCATTTTTGAAATGGCGGTCGAGTAGCAATAATCAATGAATCACCACACAAAAGGGCCTTAATTGGCCCTTTTTCTTTCCTAACGTTTGGCAATTCCGTTACACTGATATTCAATTATTTGGAGGTGATATGCATTGTCCTTTTTGTTCAGAGAACGACACTAAAGTAATCGATTCAAGACTGGTAGCCGATGGCCATCAGGTTCGTCGTCGCCGTCAATGCCTTGCATGTAGTGAACGTTTTACTACGTTCGAATCGGCAGAACTTGTGATGCCTAAAGTCATAAAGTCGAATGGAAACCGCGAACCATTTAATGAAGATAAAATGGTGGGTGGTGTACAGCGCGCCCTAGAAAAACGCCCAGTGAGTGCTGACGCGATTGAACTTGCGATCAGTACGATTAAGTCACAACTCCGTGCAACTGGTGAGCGTGAAGTACCAAGCGAGATGATTGGTAATCTTGTGATGGGCCAATTGAAAGAATTGGATAAAGTGGCGTACATTCGTTTTGCCTCTGTTTACCGCAGCTTTGAAGACATCCGAGAGTTTGGCGAAGAAATCGCTAAATTAGAGGATTAACTCCTCAATCATGTCAAACTTTACTCCCCTAGATTTTCAAATGATGTCGCGTGCTATTCAGTTAGCAAAACGCGGCATTTACACTACTGCGCCAAACCCTAATGTGGGTTGTGTCATTGTACAAACCGACGGTCAGATCGTTGGTGAAGGTTTTCATGCCAAAGCTGGCGAACCTCATGCTGAAGTACATGCCATGCGAATGGCAGGCGACAAAGCAAAAGGTGCGACGGCTTATGTCACGCTAGAGCCTTGTTCTCATTACGGTCGAACGCCGCCTTGTGCTGAAGGTTTGATTAAGGCTCAAGTAGCCAAAGTGATTTGTGCCATGCAGGACCCAAACCCAAAAGTCGCAGGTCGTGGTATCAAAATGCTACGCGATGCGGGTATTGAGGTTGAAATCGGTTTGCTAGAGCAAGACGCTCTCGACTTGAACCCTGTATTTATCAAGCGTATGCAAACGGGCATGCCATTCGTTCAGTTAAAGATGGCGGCTAGCCTTGATGGGCAAACGGCATTGGAAAATGGTCAAAGCCAGTGGATCACATCGCCAGAAGCACGTCGTGATGTTCAGAACTACCGAGCAAAATCAGGCGCTGTGTTGTCAACTAGCCAGACGGTGATTGAAGACAACGCGTCGTTGAATGTTCGTTGGGCAGAGTTGCCAAGCAGTATCAAAGGTCATTACGCTGAAGACGAGCTGCGTCAGCCGATTCGCGTGATTCTTGATCGTCAAAACCAACTGCGTCCTGAACTCAAGTTATTCCAGACTCCAACATCGGTGTTGAGAGTTGCCGAAGCATCTGCTGATATTGAAGTCGCAACCACAGATGCAGGTCAGCTCGATTTGCACGATCTGATGCGTCAATTACCTGCCAATCATATCGACCATATTTGGGTCGAAGCGGGCGCAACATTGGCAAAAAGCTTGATTGAAGAGCAGCTGGTGGATGAGCTAATCCTTTATTTAGCACCTAAACTTATGGGCAGTGACGGACGAGGTTTGATGGGTGCATTAGGGCTCACTTCAATGTCTGACGTTATTGACCTAGAAATTAAAGATGTTCGACAGGTTGGTGTGGATATTCGCATCGTTGCGAAACCCGTATTTCGAAACAGATAGTAACGAAACCACAGTGGAAATAGTTACTCCAACTGCATACGTGTCGTTGACAACAAAAAGAGTTTTAAAATGTTTACAGGAATTGTAGAAGCCGTAGGTACATTGAGTGCAATCACTCCCCGCGGAGAAGACATCACCGTAACGGTTAATGTTGGTAAGCTTGATATGGCTGACGTTAAGTTAGGCGACAGTATCGCTACCAATGGTGTGTGTTTGACAGTTGTTGAATATAACGACCACAGCTACAGTGCAGATCTTTCGCTTGAGACCCTGAAAAAAACGGGTTTTGTCGATTACCAAGCGGGCGATAAAGTTAACCTTGAGAAAGCAATGTTACCAACCACGCGTTTCGGTGGACATATAGTGTCTGGTCACGTTGATGGCGTGGGTGAGATTGTTGAACGTAACCAAGTTGGCCGTGCGATTGAATTCTGGGTAGAAATGCCAGCAGAAATCTCAAAATACGTGGCTCAAAAAGGCTCAGTAACAGTTGATGGCATTAGCCTGACTGTGAACGATTTACGTAAGAACGCATTCAAGCTGACTATCGTTCCTCATACTTCTTCAGAAACCACCATCGACCAATTCAATGTCGGTCGTAAAGTGAATCTAGAAGTTGATGTATTAGCACGTTACATGGAGCGTTTACTGCAAGGTCAGCAACAAGAATCTGAGCCTGAATCTCGATTAACGATGGAATTCTTACAGCAGAATGGTTTTGCCTAACCGTTGATACAAAGTGCGTTAAGCGAGACTTTGTAAAGCGAAGCAATATCATCAGGTTTAAATAGTGTCGGTTCTAGGAAGCAGAACCATTTCAAAGGATATAGAACAATGCCAATTAGTACTCCTCAAGAAATTATTGAAGACATTCGCCTAGGAAAAATGGTTATCCTGATGGATGATGAAGATCGCGAAAATGAAGGCGATCTGATCATGGCAGCAGAACATGTGACGCCAGAAGCGATTAACTTCATGGCGATGTACGGCCGTGGTTTAATTTGTCTGACGCTAACCAAAGAGCGTTCAAACCGCATGGGTCTAGCGCCTATGGTTCAAGATAACAACGCACAGTACACCACTAACTTTACTGTTTCGATTGAAGCGGCAGAGGGCGTAACAACGGGTATCTCTGCATCAGACCGTGCAGTGACGGTTCAAGCGGCAGTGGCGAAAGATGCGAAAGCGGCTGATCTTGTTCAACCTGGTCATATTTTCCCACTGACAGCGCAAGATGGCGGTGTTCTGACTCGCGCAGGACACACAGAAGCAGGTTGTGATTTAGCACGTCTTGCAGGCTGCGAGCCAGCATCGGTTATCGTTGAGATCCTTAACGACGACGGTACTATGGCTCGTCGCCCTGACCTTGAAGTGTTTGCTGAAAAACACGACATCAAGCTAGGCACGATTGCTGACTTGATTGAATACCGCAACAACACAGAAACAACGATTGAGCGTGTAGCACAATGCCATTTACCAACAGAGTTTGGTGATTTCGAGCTGGTGACTTACCGCGATACAATTGATAACCAGATCCACTACGCGATGCAAAAAGGCGACCTATCTGAAGGTGCTCCTTTGGTACGTGTTCACCTGCATGACACGTTCACCGATCTGCTTCATTCAGACCGTGGTACTGAACGCAGCTGGTCGCTAGATAAAGCGATGAAGCGTATTGGCGACGAAGGCGGTGTGTTGGTTATTCTTGGCAACGAAGAGTCGTCTGATTCTTTGATTCACAAAGTGAAGACATTCGAAGCGCAAGACAAGAACGAGCAGCCAACTATGGCGAAGAAGCAGGGTACCTCGCGTCGTGTTGGTGTCGGTTCTCAGATTCTTCAAGATCTAGGTGTGCACGATATGCGTCTGCTTTCTTCAAGCACTAAGCGTTACCACGCATTGGGTGGTTTTGGCCTTAACGTTGTTGAGTACGTTTGCGAATAAACCATGCGTTAGCAAGCAGACGTTTCTCCGTTTGTAGCAACATAATTTACCGATGATTTCAGTGGCTCTTTTGGTGATAAATCTTGCCAAAAGAGCAAAGTAGCCAAGTCCGACTCAAAACGTGTTCAACACACAAACTTGGTTACTCGCTGTTCCTATATGCTTGGGATCAGCGCTGCATTATCATCTTTACATTGCCGGTGTCTGTTCTTCTAAATTACCATTAGATATTGCTCACAGTTTTGTGCTAGAATCCGGCGATTCTCACTTGATGAAAATAGTTAAAGGAAGGCTTATGAAAGTGATCGAGGGTGGCTTCCCAGCGCCAAATGCAAAAATTGCTATCGTTATTGCTCGTTTCAACAGTTTTATTAACGAAAGTTTACTTTCTGGTGCAATCGATACTTTAAAGCGTCATGGACAAGTAAGCGAAGACAACATCACTGTTGTTCGTTGCCCTGGTGCAGTAGAACTTCCACTTGTAGCGCAGCGCGTTGCAAAAACAGGTAAGTTCGATGCGATTGTATCTCTTGGTACAGTAATTCGTGGCGGTACACCTCACTTTGACTATGTTTGTAGTGAATGTAATAAAGGTTTGGCACAAGTGTCTCTGGAATATTCTCTTCCAGTAGCGTTTGGTGTTCTTACTGTTGATACGATCGATCAAGCTATTGAACGCGCAGGAACCAAGGCTGGTAATAAGGGTGCAGAAGCAGCACTTAGCGCACTTGAGATGATCAACGTTCTTTCTGAAATCGATTCCTAATGGGGGCCAGTGTGAAACCAGCCGCACGTCGTAACGCACGTCAATTTGCTCTACAAGCAATTTATTCTTGGCAAATTACTAAAGAAAATATTGCTACCGTTGAAGAACAGTTCTTATCTGGTGGTAAGTATGATGAAGAAGAGCATCATGCTGCAGAGCCTGCTCTTGCTATGCCAGAAACAGACGTTGCATACTTCCGCGACTTACTAACTGGTGTTGCTCTTAGCCACATGGAACTTGATAGCAAGCTTCGTCCATTCGTATCTCGCCCTATGCAAGATCTGGATCTGATGGAACTAGCGCTTCTACGTTTAGCTATGTACGAGATGACTCGTCGCGAAGATGTACCATACAAAGTGGTTATCAACGAAGCTATCGAGCTTGCAAAAGTATTTGCAGCAGAAGACAGCCATAAGTTTGTTAACGGTGTGCTTGATAAAGCTGCACCGCACGTTCGTAAGAAATAAGACGTTCGTATATTGAATCTAAAGGTCAGCTTTTATGCTGGCCTTTTTTGTAACTAAATTTCTGTAATATCCATGATTACGGCGATTTTTATGAGACTAAAGATAGGGCATGTGATGTCTGGCGAATTTAACCTGATTGAAAAATATTTTGTAAATCGACAACCACAACGTAAAGACGTTCTTCTAGCTGCTGGCGATGATTGTGCTTTGGTCAAAGCGCCGGGCAATGTTGAGATAGCGATCAGCACGGACACCTTAGTGGCTGGTACCCATTTCTTAGCTGAGGCGAATCCGGCTTGGGTGGCACACAAAGCGTTGGCTTCCAATATCAGTGACCTTGCTGCAATGGGCGCGACGCCTGCTTGGGTGTCTTTTGCTTTAACCATGCCTGAAATCGATGAAGCATGGCTTGCTCCCTTCTGTGACTCCTTTTTTAAACTCGCAGACTACTTTGGTATTCAGTTAATTGGTGGCGACACAACCAAAGGTCCACTAAGCCTGACACTGACGGTACAGGGCTTTGTTCCTGAAGGACGAGCGCTGCGCAGAGATGGCGCGAAAGTGGGCGACTGGATTTACGTAACAGGTAATCTAGGTGACAGCAAAGCTGGCTTAGAAGTGTTACTTAACCCTGAGCAGAACAGAGCGAAGCCCTATGCTGCTGAGCTTGAAGAGAGACATTATGTGAGCGCCCCACGAGTGTTAGCGGGTCAGGCTCTAGTGAACCTTGCTTCATCTGCGATTGATATCTCTGATGGCGTTATTGCTGATTTAAAACATATCCTTAAGCGTTCTCAAGTTGGCGCGAGTATTGATGTAAGCACGCTGCCTATCTCTCCAGAGTTACGTCAGTTCGCTCCTGATATCACTTCAGCTCAGCAGTATGCGCTAACGAGTGGTGAAGAGTACGAACTGTGCTTTACTGTACCAGAAGAGAATAAAGGGTCGCTGGAAAGTGCTTTGTCACACACTGGTACAAAAGTCACCTGCATTGGCCAGATAAGACCTGTAGAATATTTTGAATTACACAATAATGGTGAACCACTAAGCTGGAACTTAACTGGTTACGATCACTTTAAGGTTAATTGATGACAAACCCACTTTCTCTTATTTCTCTTAAAAATCCTTGGCATTTCTTAGCAACGGGTTTTGGCAGTGGCTTATCGCCTATTATTCCCGGCACAATGGGCACGCTTGCGTCAATTCCGTTGTACCTATTGTTGGTTCAGCTACCGTTTCCTGCTTACGTTGCCGTGGTGGTGGTAAGCTGCATTATTGGTATTAAGATCTGCCAAGTAACGTCTGATGATATGGGCGTGCATGACCACGGTTCTATCGTTTGGGATGAGTTTGCGGGCTTTTGGATCACCATGAGCTTAGTGCCTATGCTGAATATCCCTGCCGATGACTGGAAATGGCTTCTGACTGGTTTTGTGCTTTTCCGCTTCTTTGACATGGTAAAACCTTGGCCGATTGGTTGGCTAGATGCGCGAATTCACGGCGGCTTGGGTATCATGATTGACGATATTGTAGCGGGTATTATGGCGGCTATTTCGTTGTATGCCGTGGCACATTTCGCAGGTTGGTTAGTGTGAGTTAACTGAAGGGCTAAGGTTTAGTTGGCGATACACCAAACTAATTAGCAGATACTAAAAAGGTTGACCCTAGGGCCAACCTTTTTTGTTTGCGGAGCTTACGAGCTTACGTATTAAAGCTACTTGGCAAGATAGTCAGTGATAGACTTCTCAATGCCTTTCGCGTCCAAACCAAGCTCTTCATGCAGTTCGCCTTGCGTACCTTGAGCAATGAACTTGTCTGGTAGGCCAAGGTTCAATACTGGCATCAGCAGTTTCTCTTGCATCAAGAACTCAATCACACCTGCGCCCGCACCACCTGCAATCGCATTCTCTTCGATAGTTACCAGTACATCGTGGTCAGCAGCAACTTGTTTGATCAGAGCTTCATCGAGTGGTTTCACAAAGCGCATATCTGCAACTGTCGCATCGATGACGTCAGCGGCTTGAAGTGCACTCTCAAGGAAAGTACCAAAGCTTAAGATAGCGACTTTCGAGCCATCTTTTGTTTTTTCGCTTTCGCGAACGATACGACCTTTACCAATCTCAAGCGCGGTAAATTTATTTTGTATCTCAGTACCCATACCATTACCGCGAGGGTAACGAACGGCACTTGGACCTGTATGCTGGTGGCCAGTGTAAAGCATTTGGCGACATTCGTTTTCGTCGCTTGGCGCCATGATCACCATGTTTGGAATACAACGCATAAAGCTTAAGTCGAACGCACCTTGGTGTGTTTGACCATCAGCACCGACAAGACCTGCACGGTCAATAGCGAACATGACCGGTAAGTCCATGATAGCCACATCGTGGATCAGTTGATCGTAGCCACGTTGTAGGAACGTCGAGTAGATAGCGACAATCGGCTTATCACCCGCAATCGCCATACCCGTTGCTAGGGTCACAGCATGCTGCTCAGCAATTGCTACGTCGAAGTATTGTTCTGGGTACTCTTTCGAGAAACGCACCATGCCAGAACCTTCACGCATTGCAGGCGTGATCGCCATTAGCTTAGGATCTTGCGCCGCCATATCACACAGGAAGTCACCAAAAATCTTAGAGAAAGTTGGTTTAGAGCTGGTGCTCTTAGGCAGACTTGAGTGTGCTGGATCGAATTTCGGTACGCCGTGGTAACCGATTGGATCTTTCTCAGCTGGCTCGTAGCCTTTGCCTTTCTTAGTCATGATATGCAGGAACTGAGGGCCTTTAAGGTCTCTCATGTTCTTAAGCGTTTTAATCAGCTCATTGACATCGTGACCATCAATTGGGCCAATGTAGTTAAAGCCTAACTCTTCGAACATGGTGCCAGGGACAACCATGCCTTTTAGATGTTCTTCTGTACGACGAACCAGCTCTTTAATCGGCGGAACGCCTGATAGCACTTTCTTGCCGCCCTCACGAATTGACGTGTAAAGACTGCCAGAAAGAACTTGAGCTAGGTGGTTGTTTAGCGCACCTACGTTTTCAGAGATCGACATCTCGTTATCGTTCAGGATAACCAGCATGTCATTGTGAATATCGCCCGCGTGGTTCATGGCTTCAAATGCCATACCCGCAGTAATCGCGCCATCACCAATCACACTCACGACTTTACGGTTCTTGCCTTCTTTCTTCGAACTGATAGCCATACCAAGTGCAGCACTGATCGATGTTGAAGAGTGACCAACAGAAAGGGTGTCGTATTCGCTCTCTTGACGCCATGGGAATGGGTGCAGTCCATCTTTTTGACGGATAGTCGACAAGCGGTCGCGACGACCTGTAAGAATTTTGTGCGGGTATGCTTGGTGACCAACATCCCAAACCAACTGGTCAAAAGGCGTGTTGTACACATAGTGCAGAGCAACTGTCAGCTCTACTGTACCTAAGCCTGACGCTAAGTGACCACTTGACTGGCTCACTGAGTTAAGAAGATAGGTACGTAATTCATCACAAAGCTGTGTCAGCGTCTCTTTTGGAAGTAGACGCAAATCCTCTGGCTTATCAGCCAAAGCAAGAGTTGGGTACTTTGATATATCAAGAGTCATAGGTAATGCGCGCTTATTGTCTTAGTTCTTGCGCTCGATGACGTATCGGGCGAACTCTTCGAGTAACTGGGTATTGTATGGGATTGCAGCCAAAGCTTGAAGCGCTTCCTGTAGCAGAGTTTGCGCTTTTTCTTGAGCGCCCTCTAAACCTAGCAAAGAAGGGTAGGTGCTTTTGTTCAATTCTTGGTCAGAACCCTGTGGCTTACCCAAAGTTTCAGTATCGCCAGTGATATCTAAAATATCATCTTGAACCTGGAATGCTAATCCAATGGCGTCGGCGTACTTGTCTAATTGAGGCATCACTTCAAACGCTTTTTCACCAGCAGCGAGAGCACCTAAACGAATCGCACATTTCATTAGCGCGCCCGTTTTATTGCGGTGAACTTCTTCTAACTCTTCTAGCGTGACAGAGCGGTTTTCAGCTTCAATATCAAGTGCTTGTCCAATGCACATACCTTGTGCACCAGAGGCTTCGGCTAGGCGTTGAATCATTCGAACGCGATTGCTTTCACCGTCAGCACTTAATGTACCTTCCGCAAGTATAGTAAATGCCAGAGTTTGTAGGGCATCGCCCGTTAAAATGGCGGTCGCTTCATCGAATTTGATGTGACAGGTCTGATGGCCACGACGCAGTTCGTCGTCGTCCATTGCTGGCAGGTCGTCGTGAATCAGAGAGTAGGCATGAATACATTCGACTGCAGAAGCTGGAGTGTCGAGTTCTTCAGCGGTGCAACCGAGCATCTCCCCTGTAATATAGACAAGAAATGGACGCGCGCGCTTGCCGCCTAAAAGTAACCCATAACGCATTGCGTTGATCAGGTTCTGATTTTGGTGTGGCAGGCGATCAAGCCAAAGGTTCAGTTGCTCGTTATTACGTGCCTGATAAGACAATAAAGTCTCGATCATAGGGGATCTCATACAATTCGTTATTCTGGTTGTGGGTTAAAGTCACTAAGTTCTGCGTTTTCATCATTTTGCAGTAGGATGCTAACACGCTGTTCAGCATCGTTTAGTTTGCTTTGACCGGCACGAGCGAGGGAGATACCTCGTTCAAATTTTTTCAGCGCATCATCTAAAGCTAGATCACCGTTTTCTAGTTGATCAACCAAGCCGTCGAGCTCTTCGATTGCCGCTTCAAAGCTCATATTTTCAGGTTTCTTAGTAGCCATAATAAATCTGCGTTTGGAAAGATGAACGAACGTTACCTTAGGGCGTTGAGATGGTCAAATGTAACCAATAAATTTTGCTAGAAAGTTCGTTTTTAAGAGGCTTGAAGCCACTTTCATCTAATAACCTCACCTTTATCGAGTTTATGACTGCTCGAGAACGGGGAAGCGGGTAATAGTTGTGATACAAAAAGCAAAAGTGTGATACTTAGGCCAAGAATTTACTAAAAGATCTTATAGTCTTGCCGATAAAAAGATTATCGTCGACATAGAGCTACAAAAAAGCATGAGGAGTGCTCAGTGGATTTAGCAACCCTAATAGGTTTGATTGGTGGATTTGCCTTTGTAATTATGGCAATGATCCTAGGTGGAAGCCTCGGGATGTTCTATGACACGACATCCATTTTGATCGTAGTTGGGGGCTCAACCTTTGTTGTTCTAATGAAGTTCACCATGGGACAGTTCTTTGGTGCGACTAAAATCGCAGGCAAAGCTTTTATGTTTAAAGCGGATGAGCCTGAAGATCTTATTGCGAAAGTTGTAGAGATGGCTGATGCGGCTCGTAAAGGTGGTTTTTTAGCACTGGAAGAGATGGAAATTAACAACAGTTTCATGCAAAAGGGCATCGATCTTTTGGTGGATGGCCATGATGGAGATGTAGTTCGTGCTGCACTGCAAAAAGACATCGCATTAACCACAGAGCGTCATGAGCAGGGCGCGAAGGTGTTCTCTGCATTTGGTGATGTAGCACCCGCGATGGGTATGATTGGTACCTTGGTTGGCTTGGTTGCCATGCTTTCTAACATGGATGATCCAAAAGCGATCGGCCCTGCGATGGCGGTGGCACTTTTAACCACCCTATATGGTGCGATTCTTTCGAACATGGTGTTCTTCCCAATTGCCGACAAGCTTGCGCTGCGTCGTGACCAAGAGACACTCAACCGTCGTTTGGTTATGGATGGCGTACTCGCGATTCAAGATGGTCAGAACCCACGAGTAATCGATGGTTACCTGAAGAGCTACCTAAACGAAGGTAAGCGTACGATTGATGGTGAACCTGCGTAAGAGGAGTTGAAGATGGATGAAGAAAATCCATGTAAATGTCCTCCTCCGGGATTGCCTCAATGGATGGGGACATTTGCTGACTTGATGTCACTGCTGATGTGTTTCTTCGTACTGCTGCTCTCATTCTCTGAGATGGACGTACTGAAGTTCAAACAGATCGCTGGCTCGATGAAATTTGCGTTTGGTGTACAAAACCGCTTGGAAGTGAAAGACATTCCTAAAGGCACCAGCATCATTGCACAAGAGTTTCGACCTGGTCGTCCAGAGCCGACACCGATTGATGTGATCATGCAGCAGACGATTGATATTACGCAGCAAACGCTTGAGTTTCATGAAGGTGAATCTGAGCGTGCTGGCGGTACCATGCGTGATCAAGGCAAGATGACCGGAGGCAAGTCGCCAGAGGTTTCGACTCACGACAATCAAAACTCTGAGTCAGACCAACAGCAACAACAAGCTGAAGCTCAATCGCAAGAGATGGAAACCTTGATGGAAAGCATCAAGAAGGCGTTGGAGCGAGAGATAGACCAAGGCGCGATTGAAGTTGAAAACCTTGGCCAGCAGATTGTGATTCGAATTCGTGAGAAGGGTGCATTCCCATCGGGTTCTGCTTTCCTACAGCCTAAGTTCCGACCTTTGGTGAGACAGGTTGCTGAGTTGGTGAAAGATGTTCCGGGTATCGTTCGAATCTCAGGGCACACCGATAATCAACGTCTTGATTCCGAGCTTTATCGCTCTAATTGGGACTTGTCATCACAGCGAGCAGTGTCTGTTGCTCAAGAGATGGAAAAGGTGCGTGGTTTCTCTCATCAACGCTTGAGAGTACGCGGCATGGCGGATACCGAGCCAGTCGAGCCGAACGATACTGAATGGCAACGTAGCCTCAACCGCCGCGTTGAAATCAGCATCATGCAGGGCGAGCCGCTTTACAGTGACGAAGTGCCTGTTATTAATGAATAGCCGATACGTGTACACACGGTAGCATGCAGATAGCATCGAAAGCCCAACCTTATAATGAGGTTGGGCTTTTTGTTTGCTGGTCTTCAATGGTTCTCTCTGCGGCATTTATGTCGTTTCGAAACCTGCTACTGTTAATAACAAGCGGTTTAATGATGGTGTTACAGCAAGCACTCTTTTCCTTGCTTCACTTTCTCATGTATAATTCGCGCCCTTAGATTTAGATATGATCTATTCTTGCTTCAAGTGCTGTGTAAATTCTCTAATTTACTTGGCGATGAGCGTTTTCAAAATTTTGAACATTAATGTTGTGAAAGTACTATGAAATTTATTGTTAAGCCCCATCCGGAAATTTTTGTAAAAAGTGAATCGGTGCGTAAGCGCTTCACAAGGATTCTAGAGTGCAACATTCGTAACGTTATTCAACGTCGCTGTGAAAGTGTTGCGGTATTCAACCGTCGCGATCATATTGAAGTGACGTCTGAGAGTGACCAGTACTACGCAGAAGTGTTAGAGGCTCTGACTCACACTCCAGGTATTCACCACTCTCTTGAAGTTCAACAGTCTGAATTCAAAGACTTGCACGATATTTACGAGCAAGTACTAGAACGCAGCCGTGCTGACATTGAATGCAAGACTTTCTCTGTACGTGCTAAGCGTCGTGGTAAGCATGACTTTACCTCTATTGAACTTGAGCGCTACGTAGGCGGCGGTCTAAACCAAGCAGTTGAGTCAGCGAAAGTTCGACTTAAGAACCCTGATGTAACCGTTAAGGTTGAAGTGGCTAACGACAAGCTAAACCAAGTTCTAGCTCGTCACAAAGGCCTCGGTGGCTTCCCTCTTGGTACTCAAGAAGATCTACTGAGCTTGATCTCTGGCGGCTTTGATTCTGGTGTTTCAAGCTACCTGCACATCAAACGCGGCTCTAAGGTTCACTACTGTTTCTTCAACCTTGGTGGCCCAGCGCACGAGATTGGTGTTAAACAAGTGGCTCACTACCTATGGAATAAATACGGCTCATCTGCAAAGGTGAAGTTCATTTCTGTAGACTTTGAACCTGTGGTTGCTGAAATCCTTGAGAACGTAGAAGACGGCCAAATGGGCGTTGTTCTTAAGCGTATGTTCATGCGTGCTGGTGGTATGGTTGCAGACAAGTTCAAGATCGAAGCGTTGGTTACTGGTGAAGCACTAGGTC
The DNA here is from genome assembly GCF_041469245.1 of Vibrio sp. 10N.286.51.B11. Lineage (NCBI taxonomy): Bacteria > Pseudomonadati > Pseudomonadota > Gammaproteobacteria > Vibrionales > Vibrionaceae > Vibrio > Vibrio sp. 10N.286.51.B11. The sequence goes on from NZ_JBFRKI010000009.1 coordinate 86,414, forward strand.
AGGTATCAAGCCAAACGCTAACTAACCTGCGTCACATCGACAACGTGACAGATACTTTGATTCTTCGTCCGCTTATCAACTGGGATAAAGAAGACATCATCGACCTTTCTCGTATCATCGGTACTGAAGACTTCGCTAAGGTAATGCCTGAGTACTGTGGTGTTATTTCTAAGAAGCCAACAGTGAAAGCGAAGAAAGGCAAACTGGAAGCAGAAGAAGCTAAGTTTAACTTTGAAGTGCTGGATCAAGTGATCGAGAACGCTCGTGTTATGGATATCCGTGACATCGAGAAAGAGAGCCAAGAGCAAGCGCCTGAAGTTGAACAAGTTCAAGCTGTTGCTGAGCACGCTATCGTTCTTGATATCCGTAGCCCAGAAGAAGAAGACGAAAGCCCATTAGAGATCGAGGGTGTTGAAATTAAACACATCCCATTCTTCAAGCTTTCGACTCAGTTTGGCGACCTAGACCAAGCGAAAGAGTACTTGCTGTACTGTGACCGTGGTGTAATGAGCCGTCTACAGGCACTTTACCTACAAGAGCAGGGCTTCCATAACGTTAAGGTTTACCGCCCATAGTGGTGTGTTGACCAAGCGTTAATCATTTTGCAAAGCCGTTTACTGAAAAGTAAGCGGCTTTTTTATTTTCTATTGTGAATGATTTACAGTAGTCAGACAGAGGCGTGAGTTTGGGCGTGCTATCGTCATGCTCAGCTTTGAAATTTTTGATTGATAGAAAGAGTGTGTTCTAAACGGGTTTATAAGTACCGAAGAAGTGTGAGTATCTTGAAGTATTCTGTTACTTTTTAGTGCAACTCAATGGTGCTATTTGTATGTGTTCAGTTGATTATTTGAGTGGGTGTCTGATTCTGTGATTGGCGATGAAAAATAATAAAGATTAATTAGCACAGCTATTGATAAACTTGTTGTTACATTTCTTTGCACATAAAAAAACACCGCCCATAAGGCGGTGTAAACAAATTTGACAGACAGGTCAAAATAAATACAGGAAGTACATGCCTCGTTTCAGTATAAACTGCAACAAAACATTTGGTAGAACTCTACCCAACTCGAAAAGAACGAGTTTGCAAACACAACATCGCAGGAGCTAAGCCAATTGATTCTAGAGAGAATCAAGCCGTTCAGGCTAGCTGCTGCGGGATGAAATATAGAATTTCTCTGGCTGCTAGGCAATGGACAAATTATAATGTTTCAGATAAAAAAAACTAATGCTTATTTAGAGAGTAACTATGTCTCGTCGATTACCCCCATTAAACTCGCTAAGAGTGTTTGAAGCTGCAGCTCGACACTTGAGTTTTACGCGTGCTGCAGAAGAGTTGTTTGTTACTCAAGCGGCAGTCAGTCATCAGATCAAAGCGCTTGAAGAATTCTTATCTTTGAAGCTGTTTCGCCGAAGAAACCGCTCTTTGCTGCTAACTGAAGAAGGTCAAAGCTACTTCTTAGATATCAAAGATATTTTCACATCACTAGCAGAAGCGACAGACAAAGTGCTGGAGCGAAGTGAGAAGGGCGCATTGACCATCAGTTTACCGCCGAGTTTTGCTATTCAATGGTTGGTACCAAGGCTCGCTGACTTTAATCAGCAAGAGCCTGATATTGATGTAAGAATCAAAGCCGTTGATATGGATGAAGGCTCGCTAACCGATGATGTAGACGTCGCTATCTATTATGGCCGAGGTAATTGGTCGGGGCTTAGAGCCGATAAGCTTTACCAAGAATACTTGATCCCTCTTTGCTCACCTTCCGTGCTGCTAGGAGTAAAACCATTAGAATCTCTCAGTGATTTAGCATGTCATACGCTATTGCATGATACTTCTCGAAAGGATTGGAAACAGTTCGCTAAGCAAAATGGCATCGATGGGGTAAACGTTAATCACGGCCCTATCTTCAGTCACTCAACCATGGTGCTGCAGGCAGCGGCTCACGGCCAGGGCATTGCTCTGGGTAACAACGTGTTGGCGCAGCCTGAAATCGAAGCGGGTCGTTTGATTGCGCCTTTTGATGAAGTGTTGGTGAGTAAGAACGCCTTCTATGTGGTTTGTCATGAGAAACAAGCCGACATGGGTCGTATTGCTACCTTCCGCGACTGGATGCTAGCGAAAGCGCAAAGTGAACAAGAGGACTTACTCGATGAATAACGTCATCATTGATGGTGAAGACAATCCCATCACCTTTATCTTTGCCCATGGTGCTGGCGCAGGCATGGAGCATGAGTTCATGCAGTCGGTAGCCAAAGGGTTAGCCTTTAAAGGGATACGAGTGATTCGTTTCAACTTCCCTTACATGATTAAACGTGCTGAAGATGGTAAGCGTCGTCCACCTGACAGAGCGCCTAAGCTACTTGAAGCCTATCAAGAGATTATTGAGCAGGTTGATGCCGATAAGCTTGTGATTGGTGGTAAGTCGATGGGAGGGCGTATGGCGAGCCATTTGTCTGAACTTGATAAGGTGGCCGCAATGGCCTGTTTAGGCTTTCCTTTCCACCCACCAGGTAAACCCGAGAAATACAAAGGTGAGCATCTGGCTGAGTTAGCAAAGCCATGCCTCATTTTACAAGGTGAGCGCGATACCTTTGGTAAGCGTGAAGAGTTTGCTGATTTTGATCTGTCTGATTCTATTCGTGTTGAATTTATTCCCGATGGCGACCACAGCTTTAAACCTCGTAAGAGTTCTGGTTACACCGAGCAGCAGAATATTGCGTTAACCGTTGAGAAGTTATCAGCGTTTATCAAAGAGGTACTCAATGAGAAGTAAGTATTTACTCACGTTTGCTGGCATCTCTGGTGCGGTTGCTGTGATGCTTGGCGCCTTTGCAGCTCACGGTTTGAAAGCTATCTTGTCTGAATATCTGCTAGGCGTGTTTGAGACGGGTGTTCAGTACCAATTTATCCATACTCTAGCGATATTGGCGTGTGGCGCTCTGCTGCAGATGAAACTTGGCGCTAAATCACAAAAATATTTTTTCATTGCGGCAATTTGCTTTATCATCGGCATCCTTTGTTTTAGTGGCAGCCTTTATGGCTTGGCACTGACAGGAATAAAATGGTTTGGCCCTATCACTCCGTTTGGTGGTCTACTATTTATCATTGGTTGGGGAGTCTTCTCCTTCGCTGCTTTGAATATAAAAGAGGTAACTCAGTGAAACACGTACTACTTTATTGTCGCTCTGGTTTTGAAAAAGAATGTGCTGGCGAAATTCAAGACAAGGCAACACAACTGGAAGTGTTTGGTTTTCCTCGCCTAAAGAACAATACAGGTTTTGTATTGTTTGAATGTTACCAAGCAGGTGAAGCGGACAAGTTGATCAAAGAGATCGATTTCCAATCACTGATCTTTGCTCGTCAAATGTTGGCAGTGGCTGTTGAAATTAAAGACCTGCCAACCGATGACCGTATTTCTCCAATTCTTGAGGCGCTTTCTGAGAAAGAAGGTTTCCCTCGTTGTGGTGATATCCGTATTGAAACGCCAGATACTAACGAAGCAAAAGAGCTTTTGAAGTTCTGCCGTAAATTTACCGTGCCGATGCGTCAAGCGATGCGTGGTAAAGGCCTGATGACAGCGAAAGATAACGCTAAGAAGCCTGTGCTTCATTTATGCTTCATCGCTCCGGGCCACTGTTTTGTTGGTTACTCTTACCCAACGAACAACTCCCAGTTCTTTATGGGTATCCCTCGTCTGAAGTTCCCATCAGATGCTCCAAGCCGTTCTACATTGAAGCTAGAAGAAGCATTCCACGTATTCATCCCTCGTGATGAGTGGGACGAGCGTTTGGCTCCAGGTATGTGGGGTGTTGATTTAGGTGCATGTCCAGGTGGTTGGACTTACCAATTGGTTAAGCGCTCGATGTTCGTTCACTGTGTTGATAACGGCATGATGGCAGACAGCCTAATGGAAACAGGTCAAATTAAGCACCACATGGTGGATGGCTTTAAGTTTGAACCAGACCGTAAGAACGTAACTTGGATTATCTGTGACATGGTTGAGAAGCCAGCTCGTGTTGCTCACCTTATGGGTGAGTGGATCATCAAAGGCTGGGCGAAAGAAGCACTGTTCAACCTTAAACTGCCTATGAAAGGCCGTTACGATGAAGTACTGCAAGATATCGAGAACCTAAAAGTGTTCCTGATTGAGAACAAAGTGAAGTTCAAGATGCAGGCTAAGCACCTTTACCACGATCGCGAAGAGATCACGGTCCACATTCAGGCGCTTTCAAACATCTCACCGCACTAATATTTACGTTAGTGTGTCAGTGATAAAAAATGCTCCTTTAAGGGGCATTTTTTGTATCAATATTATCGAGTCACAGCGACTTAAGCGTTTGCTTCGTAACGAATATCTTGCAGGTTGAACCCTAAATCAATATCGGTTTTGAGTGCCGATACTTGCTTACATACACGAGCGGATTCGATGTGTTCGTCGAACTTCTTACGATATTTTTTCGGCAGATCTTCTGCTTGATAGGCCGCTTCGATATCTGGGTAAGTGGTCAATATCTCTTTGGCTGCTTTTGGCCCGATACCTGGGATGCCCGGTACTTGGCTTGAGCTTACGCCCGTTAATCCCCAGTAATCCGCCAGTTGTTCAGGTTTAACGCCAAACTCAGCTTCGATAAAGGGTTTATCTAACCAGCGGCGCTGGAAGTAATCTCGGATCTGAAGCGTTGGTGACAACAGTTGGCAGTAGCCCTTATCCGTCGAGACGATGGTGACGGTTTCTCCGTGGTCAGCCACTTTCTTTGCCAGTGTTGCGACGAGATCATCCGCTTCATCGCCATCAGACAGCAGTGAATCAATGCCTAACTCCCACCAAGCTTGTTGAATAGCATCAAGGCCTTTCATCAATGGTTCTGGCATGGGTTTACGATTCTGCTTATAAGCAGGAAGCACATCTGCGCGCCAGCCACGGTCTTGTAAATGGTGATCAAATACCGCGATGATGTGGGTGGGCTTTGATTCATTCAGAATCTTATTGAGAGTGCGAATTGTGGTGGTAATGGTTCTTGCTATATCGGTTGGATCCGGCTGAACAGAGTGCACGCGTCGGATGAGGTTTAAGGCATCGATAATAACAAGATGGATAGACATAAGTTTCCACTAAATAGGCAATAAAAAAGGGGCTGCTAGCCCCTTATAGTAACGTATCACTTGGTGAGTTGAAACGTTGGTAACGTAAACGCCTTAATCACGTGAGGCGATTTTATAGCAAGGCACGTAGTCGGTCCCTCCCGGTAACTTCATTCGATGTTGCTCAACAAAGTCATTCAGCAGTTGGTCCATCTTGGTCATTAGCTCTTTGTCGCCATCAATTAGGAATGGGCCGTGCTTCTCGATCTCCAGAATACCCTCTGCTTTGACGTTACCAGCCACAATGCCTGAGAACGCTTTACGTAAATTAGCGGCTAGGCTTTCTGTTTTTTGGTCCATATGAAGATCAAGCGCCGCCATAGATTCGTGTGTTGGGTCGAATGGCAGTTGGAACTCAGGCTCAATATGCAGTGACCAGTTGTAGCTGTAGGCATCACCGGTCTCTTTACGGTGAGAACGCACATCTGGCATCGCTTGTTTCATGATTTTCGCAGCGCGTGCTGGGTCATCAATCACGATCTCGTAATGTTTCTGCGCATCAGGCCCTAGAGTTTCCCCAATGAACTTATCGATTGAGCGGAAGTAAGCCTCACTCTCTTTCGAGCCCGTTAACACAATCGGCATTGGTTGTTCGGCGTTATTCGGGTGCATCATGATCCCTAAGATGTACAGCAGCTCTTCCGCCGTGCCGGGGCCGCCTGGGAAAATGATGATGCCATGCGCCATACGAACAAAAGCCTCAAGACGCTTCTCAATATCTGGCATGATCACCAGTTCGTTCACGATTGGGTTTGGTGGCTCAGCCGCAATGATCGAAGGCTCGGTAAGCCCCAGATAACGATGATCGGTGTAACGCTGCTTCGCGTGACCAATGGCAGCCCCTTTCATTGGGCCTTCCATCGCACCCGGTCCACAACCGGTACAGATATTCAGTTCACGGAGGCCGAGCTCATTACCGACTTCACGAGTGTATTGGTATTCGCTGGCATTAATAGAGTGACCACCCCAACATACAATCAGGTTAGGCTCGATGCCTGGCGTCAACGCACCTGCATTTCTCAAGATACCAAACACAAGGTTAGTAATGTGAGTGGCATTAGTCAGGTTGAGCCTTTGGTTATCGGCTAAGTGCATGTTGACGTAAACAATGTCACGCAGCACTGAAAATAGGTGCTCTTGAATACCCTTGATGATTTCACCATCGACAAAGGCATGCTCTGGTGGGTTGCTTAGTTCGAGCTTAATACCACGCTCACGGCGAACGACTTCGACATCGAACGACAGATATTTGTCGAGCAACTCTTTGGAGTTGTCGGTATGGCTACCCGAGTTCAGGACCGCTAACGTACAGTTGCGATACAGTTGGTACAGATCACTAGACGCGGTTTTCTTAAGACGCTCAACCTCAAGTTGAGAGAGTAAATCCATGCTACCGGCAGGGCTGATATGAGTGATCATAGTGCCTCCTTGTTGAAAAGAGCAGGGGACGTTGAAGTGACCCTCTGGCTCGAGAGTGAGAAGCAAACGTTGAAAGTGTTTGGTTAAAGGTAGGAGAGAGTTAACCAGACGAAACGGATACGACAGCGTTGCTTGCCATGAATGCTTGTTAAGCGAATGTTAATCATTAGCTTAGCAAACATTGAGGGAAATGGTATGTGATAAGTATTTGAAAAAATGAAATAAATTAAATCTAGGGCTGGCCTAGTGCCAAACAAGTTGGTTGGTACCGCGTTGTTTGGCTTTATTTAGAGTCTTATTGAGTCGCTCTAGCACTTCTTCAGGTGTATCTGACTCTTTAAACTGAGTACTTGCCGCGCATAAAGTGATCGTGATTTGCTGGTCACGGAATTTAAAGGGCAGGCGGCTTACTTGAGTTTGAATGTTCTGAATCACCTGATGGCAATATTCATCGGTTTGCTCTGGCAGCAATAACACAAACTCTTCACCTGAAAAACGTGCCACAGTATCGGTGGTGCCTGCTTCTTTGGTAATAGTTCTTGCGATGATCTTGAGTGCTTTGTCGCCCGCGGTGTAACCAAAGCTATCGTTAATTGCTTTGAAGTTGTCGATGTCGAGCAGTACTACGCGTAGCGAGTGTTGCGCGCGGATCCAGCGGCGATACTCAAGCTCTAAGCGATCAGTAAAGGCAGTGCGATTGTAAACCTTGGTTAGAGGATCAAGCAGCATACGCTGAGCCTGATCTTCCAAGCGCTTACGGTAATCTTGCGTCACTTCATAGAGTGAATCTAACTGAGTCTTTCCGTAACTCATTCTCTCTATCAGAGCTTGTTCTTTTTGCTCTGCGTGGTTCAGCCTTTCCGAAAGAGAGGCGATTTCACTGAGTAGCGGATTAATCGACAGCTTTAAACTATCAATATCTTTCGCTTTATCTACCGAGCTTTGGCTTCTAGTGACTAGTTCATTTAACTCAGAGTTTAGACCTTGTCGGTGCTCAAAGTAGCTCTGGCTCTGGTCGGCATTTTGGTCTGCCGTTTTGATGCTGGACGCTAAAGAAGAATTAAGCTGATCGATGAATTGTTCAGACTTCTTACGTTCTAGGTTGGTGCCTTCAATAACCAGTTTGAGGATCTGAAGTGTTAGCTCAAGTAGGTTTTGTGTGGAAACACCAAGCAGCAGCTTCGCTCGAATATCGGTAAGCAGATCACCCGATTCACCCTCGAAGTCGAGTTCAGTGATCAGATGTTGTAGTTCGTTTGATAGGTCGGAAAGGAGCTCTTGTTCCGGAGAGTGCGCAGCGTCAGCAAAATGGGTGCGTGAGTTATTCGCCATAATCTTTATGGCACGCTCATAAATACCGAGAAGTTTCATGGCGTGGTCGACTTTCTGACTGCCATTGCATTCGGAGAAGCTAAGTAAGTTTCGTAGGTCGCGTTTGAGCTGTGCTGGAAGGCCAGTTATGCGCTGCAGCGTTTCCCCACTGTGCTTAATGCTATCGTCCAGATACCCGTTCTGTTTATCCATAGCCAACGTTTTCTGCTTAAGCATCCTTTCTAATACTGCCAGTTTTGGGATCATTGAGCTAATGTCTTTTTGCTTTTCTAGCTCTTCCCTAAGGGCAATGAGGTTTTCATCTAAATGGCTGTTACTACCAACACATGCATCACTTAAAGACGTGACGATACGCTTTAGAACTTTCTGTTCTCTAATAAACTTGAATGAGGTGTCTCTTTGCGTCAAACGGACCTGCTCCAACTGAGATTTCAGCTGGTGGAGTTGCGCCTGAATGTCTTTTTCAAGAATGCCCATAGATGTATTTATTAGCGCCGCGTAGACCGATCTCGATCATTTTGATGAAATTCCGTTACATCGATAATAACAAAACTAAAAATAAGGTCACGACTTGCTGCTCTTAACCGCTCGCAAATCAGTCATCTTTTAGCATTTTTTTGATGTTGTCCTCATTCTGGTACGAGGATTGTATTTTTATTAACCCTTGATTAATCGCATGTTTACACGCTTCTCTTATGTTACCAGTTGCAAGGCTCGCTGCTGGTGCATTATCGATAGCTTTTAGATAGACCCATTGGCTACTGCGCTCTTTGAGACTGATCTCACGGGCGAGATTGGTCGACATCAACAATACGTCGAGCAGCTCTTGATCGTTAATTGCGGTGTAAGCGCGTGGCAAGAATGGGTAGTCAGCGATGCCCATACGGACCGTTCGGTTGATGTTTCGCTCTGTTTCGAAGTCATTCACCCAAGACTGAATCTTTCTGAACATGTCATCAGGCGACAAATCACGGTCCGCGTTTGGCTCGATATAAAGCAGGTTCGCATCCGAGAAGTGGTAGACACGAGCTGGGCCTTCAAGCTTAGATTTTAGGAATTCACCGAAAGCGTCTTCCAGTTCTAGACCGGCTTTGTAACCGTTCTGCGTGTACATATTGCGTAAGAACGGTAAATCAATCATCACGAAGCGTAAGCGGTCGTTGAGTGGCTCATGAATCAATTCGCCAAGTTGCCACTGTTCGAAGGTCTGGCTGGTTTGTTCCAGCGAGTTAGAGAGCTTCGCATTGAGCATTCTTAAGTTCGGAAGCTTTGAACGTGAGTGCGTAAATAGGTCGGTGCGCAGTGAGTCCACTTCTTTGGCTAAGGTTTGAATGAGATAGCCACGGCGCAGAACAAAGAAGAACAAGACAATGCTGAACAGGAATAGGGCGAACGATATTTTTTGGAACTTACGATGCTCCAGTTTGTATTGCTCTAGCTCTTGCGCTTGGCCTGCGTAGTGCAGGGTTTGTTCGGCAAATTCTTTCTGTTGACGGAACGCGTCTTCGCCAACACGGTTGAGTTTTTGCTGCTCTAGAGAGACAAGGCTGTTGTATTGCTTGAGGTTTGCCAATGCTTGCTGTGGACGACCTGCCTGTTCATAACCCAAAGAAAGTAAGTAGTACGAGCGTTGTGAAAGGCGCATGTTCTCTATCTGGCGTGAGATCTCAAGTGCACGTGTCGCATGCTTTATCACGTCTTCGCTTTCTTGTAGGTGATACGCTAACCCTGCAGATAACAGTGCAGCACGGCCTTCCAGCTTTGGAATGTCGGTATATTCCAGCAGCTCAAGGGCACGGGTTAGGTACTGTTCTGCTAGAGGGTAGTTATAAAGGCGTAAGTAGGTCGCCGATAGACTTAGTCGGATATCAATGACTTGGTGGATATCTCGGTCAGTGCTTTCGTGATCAAGAACGTTGAAGAAGTGTACCAAGGCAAGGTTATATTTCCCTTGATAGAAGTACACATCCCCCATTTTCTTAAGCACTTGTGCTAAGACAGGCGAGTTTTCAAAGTTGTCATAGAAATCAGCGGCTTGAGATAGGTGTTCTAACGCTTTATCCAACACTTGGCGCTCAAAGAAAAGCTGCGCAAGTAGGCGGTTGACCTTGGCCAAACGTGAACTTAGATTGCCCTCTACTGATTTCCAGTAGCCATACAACAACTCGGATAACGCGTGGTTGTACTCTTTGTGAGTCAGATAAAACTCGCCGACGGAGATATGGTAGTCGATGGTGACTTTTTCAGAGTAACGTTGATCGAGATAGGTTTTGGCTTCTTGATAGAACTTTTCGGCTTCATCGATCTTGTTGTCGTAAGAGGCGATGTCGGCTTTCAACATGATCAAGCGATAGGTAATGCCTTCCGTTAAGCGTAAGGTTTTATTCACCGACTCTAGATTTGTTTCAATGTTAGTGAGCTCTGATTTTGCTTTGGCTGATTTTCTATCACTCAGCCAAAGTAAGCGAACTTTTAGGATCTGAAGATCTATTTTTAGGTAATCAAGCTTATAGGTTTGCGCTAGCTCGGAGGCTTTGTCGATGTGCTGAATCGCAATACGCATATTGCCAAGGTTGTATTCCGCTTTGGCTAAGATCTTATACGCATCGATACTGCTGTTTGGTGTTCGAATCGAGGAGTCTGTCTCTTCGCGAGAAATAGCTGAAGGGCTTTTCTCGCGTTGATCAGAAAGGACACGCAGCGTTAGGTAGCTGTTGGCCATTTGTTTTGCTTGGCTCGGCTCGATCTCAACCAAATTATTGGCTTCATTGAGTAGCGCCGACGAATAAACCGACGCATTGACCGATGTGCTTAAGCTTAAAATAAATAGACTAACAACGTATAACCAACGCATTTCAATGTCCCTTTAAAGATTTGGTAGGTTCAAATAAGTGTGGGTGGTTCTCGCCTGATTATTGGCGAGCCATACGCTTATTGTGGCTTGGTCTATCTTGCTCTGTTGAACGGTATGGGTTGATATCCAGACCACCACGACGTGTGTAACGTGCGAACACAGTTAGCTTCGAAGGTGCACAGTATTTCATGATGTCAGTGAAGATACGCTCAACACATTGTTCGTGGAATTCATTGTGCTCACGGAAAGAAACTAAATAGCGTAGCAGAGCTTCACGGTCAATTTGCTTACCAGAATATGCGATCTCAACGCTGCCCCAATCCGGTTGATTGGTGATCAAACAGTTCGACTTCAATAGGTGGCTGTGCAGTGTTTCTTCAACGTCTTGTTCGCCAGCAGCGCCTTCAAGCAGCGACGCTTCAAAGTCGTAGCTAGTGATTTGGATGTCTTGGTTGTCGATACAGTCACCTTCCATCGTCACGATAGGTTGGTTAGTGTAGTCGGTTACTGAGTTTACATTCACAATCACCGTTTCGCCTGCACATGCCGACAAATCTTGGGTCAGGCGCTCGGTTACTTGATCCCAGTTTTCAAATTGAGTCTGGTTGTAGCTGTTCAGGTACAGCTTGAAAGATTTTGATTCAATTAAATTTGGGCTGGTTGCTGGGATGAAAACTTCACCGACAGCCACTTGTGGTAGACCATTGGTGTTTAGCCACGAAAGCTCGTACATCGTCCAAAGATCATGACCAACAAAAGGCAGCTCGCCGTTTAGCGCAAGATCATCGCGATTAAGGCTACGAGGCACTGGTTGCAATAAACTTGCATCGTATTGGTTAGAGTACTCAGTTTTTTGGCCAAGGGTTAAACCCGCTAGCTCTTTTGCGTCAGAATATTTGCTCATACTTTCGTTTCAAATTCGATTAGAATGGGGTCGATTTTACTGAATCCCCCTTACCCTGTCATTAAGTCATCGCTTAATCGGCGCGGAAAGGGCTCGGATTCTATTTATTATTTTGTGTTTAGGAGATTTTCATGACTCAACGTGCTCAAGACGCACTACTTTCTTTTAGTCAGCGATACGTTGACGCGTGGCAGCAGAAACACCAAAGCTTACCTCGTAATGAGGAGTTGGTGGACATCGTATCGCCATGCGTAGAAGAAAAGAGTGGCGATGCCGTGTTGTGGAAGCACTATCCACGTGAGCAATTCGCGGATTTCACCAACGTTGAAACCGGTATTGAGTTGACTCTGCATGAAGACATCAAAACTTTCTACGGCGCACAATTCAGCGCAGATATGAACGCAACTTTCGATGGTAACGAATTGACTCTGTTACAGATTTGGAGTGATGAAGACTTCGAATGCCTACAAGAAAACATTTTGGGTCACCTAGTAACTCAGCGTCGCTTGAAGCTAAAACCAACGGTTTTCATTGCCGCGACCGATGCTGAGCTGGATGTTATCTCTATCTGTAACCTAACGGGTAACGTGATTTTGGAGCGCTTAGGTACCAAAAATCGTGATGTGCTCGCCGAGACATTGGCAGAATTTTTAGAAAAGCTACAACCAGCGGTATAAATAGATGTACGTACTAGAACTTCAATTTGAGTGTTTTGATAACACAACGGTAAGCGCTGTCGACAAGGCGGTTAATGGCTTAATGGATGCACTTCGTTATAACGGACAAGTGTTAGGTCGTGAGTTCCCAATCGTGATGGGCGATGGGGAATTCTATGTTCGCGTTGTGTGCCCGGAGCAAGATAGCTTGCACCCGCGTAATCACTCAGACTTTGTGAAAGTGTGTTTTGATCGCTTGTCTAACGCGAGCCTACTAGCGCCTAAAATGCGTTTGCTAGGTCGAGATCTGAACTCAGAAGAAGTGGCAGAAGATGAAACACCAAGCTGGCAGGTGTTATACACGACATTCGTGCACACCTGTTCACCGCTGCGTAGTGGCGATAGCTTGCTACCAATCCCTTTGTATCGCAATCCACCTACCTTCAATGGCGACCATAAAGCCGTGTTGAAATGGCAGACCGAATGGCAAGCCTGTGATGAAGTACAAATGGGTGGTGGTTGTCGCGCGGAACATGCAACGCTAACCGAGATCAGTGACACGAAGAGTGTGCTGTTTAAACGCGGTTGGGGTCTAAGAGGGCGCATTGAGTATCTGACTAAGGTTCCAACCTACTACTACTTATACCGTGTCGGTGGGATCAGCCTGAAAGATGAAAAAGAGCGCAAATGCCCGCAATGTGGTGGTGAATGGCTGCTAGATGCGCCTATCCACGATATTTTCTATTTCAAGTGTGATGACTGCCGATTGGTGTCAAACATCTCTTGGGATCACCTGAAGTAATCGACTTTGTTTCGCTTAAATCTGAGATGCTTTACTTTCTAGCAAATCTTTATCATTAAAAAAGGGGCTGACGTTATGTCAGCCCCTTCGGGTATCTATACAGTGCTGTCGTTTAGTTGATTACCAACCTTTAACGACGCCACCTTGGAAGATGTCAGAAGCTGCGTTGTACACTTCTTCAGTTTGGTAAGCTTTAACGAAGTTTTGTACGTTTTCAGCGTTTAGGTTGTCTTCACGAGAAACGATTAGGTTTACGTAAGGAGAATCTTTGTCTTCAACGAATACGCCATCTTTTTGTGGAGTCAGGTTGATAGAGCTCGCGTAAGTTGTGTTGATGATAGATAGAGCAACATCATCAAGAGAACGTGGCAGTTGAGCTGCGTCTAGTTCAACAATCGTTAGGTTCTTAGGGTTACCCACGATGTCGCGAACTGTAGCTAGAAGACCTGCGCCTTCACGAAGTTCAAGAAGACCTTGTTGCTCAAGAAGAAGTAGAGAGCGACCTAGGTTTGTAGGGTCGTTTGGTACAGCAATACGAGCACCGTCTTGGATTTCGTCTACCGATTTCACTTCTTTAGAGTAACCCGCAATTGGGTAAACAAACGTGTTACCAGCGATAGTTAGCTTGTAGCCACGGTCAGCCACTTGCTGATCTAGGTACGGTGCGTGTTGGAATGCGTTGATGTCGATAGAACCATCATCTAGAGCTGCGTTTGGTGTTACGTAATCCGTGAAAGTAACCAGTTCAACGTCTAGGCCGTATTTCTCTTTCGCTACTTTAGCTGCCACTTCAGCAACTTGCGCTTCTGCACCTGCCATTACGCCAACTTTTACTTTAGAAGTATCCACTTCTTTATCACCACAACCTGCTAGAACTAGCGCTGAAGCTGCTGCTGCGATAGTTAGTAAACCTTTAAGGTTAAATTTCATAATAATCTCCTTTTAATAAATCTATTTAATTAGGTTCAGACGACTCTAATCTTTATGTGTGAGTCTTTATCTGTGGTCAACGCGGCGAACTAATGAATCACCGATTGATTGAATAATTTGTACCAGCACAATCAACATCACTACTGTCACAGCCATGATGGTCACATCGTAGCGGTGGAATCCGTAACGAATCGCGACATCACCTAGGCCACCACCGCCTACAGTACCGGCCATTGCTGAGTAGCTCACCAGAGTCACTAGCGTAATCGTTACTGAGTTGATGATAGTCGGTAGTGCTTCTGGAAGCAGAACCTTATTGATGATTTGTGTTGGTGTTGCGCCCATTGATTGGGCCGCTTCCACTAGACCTGTTGGTACTTCAAGTAGTGCACTTTCGATAAGTCGAGCCACGAATGGGATAGCGCCAATCGTCAGTGGAACAATCGCTGCTGTTGTACCGATGAAGGTACCAATCAGCATCTTAGTCAGTGGAATAATCGCAACCATCAAAACTAAGAAAGGTACTGAACGACCCACGTTCACAATCGCACCTAGAATCTTGTTTACTTTGGTGTTCTCTAACAGGCCACCTTTTTTAGTCGTATGCAGAATCACGCCTAGTGGAATACCGACCGCGAAGCCAACAATGCCTGCAACAGCAACCATGTAAAGCGTTTCGCCTGTTGCGCCTAATAGAAGGTTACCGTTAAGGCTGATCCAGTCAGCAATCTCGTTGAAACTAAAGGACATAACCAAGCACCTCTACTTTTACATTGTTGTCGCGTAGGAATTGGATAGCAGCATTATCATCTGCTTCATTACCGAACAGTTCAGCGACCATCATGCCGAACTTCACGCCACCGGCGTAATCAAGGTCAGAACTTAAGATGCTGACATCGATATTGAATTTACGTGCGATTTGCGTCATTAGCGGAGCATCAACCGTTGCACCAGTAAACTCAAGACGCACCAGCGGGTAGCTGCTGTTTACGCGAGTCTCTTGCAAACGTGCTTGGTAATCTTCAGGGATCGTCAGATCCAACGTTGAGCGAATAAACTGATGCGCTAGCTCTGTCTTCGGATGAGCAAAGATGTCACCGACTGTACCTTTCTCTACCAATTCACCGCCGCCAATGATCGCAACCTCGTGACAAATGCTTTTAACCACATCCATCTCGTGTGTAATAAGCAGGATAGTGATGTTCAGCTTGCGGTTGATTTCACGCAGCAGCTCAAGGATAGATTGAGTTGTTGCTGGATCCAATGCGCTGGTGGCTTCATCACATAGCAGTACTTTCGGGTCAGAGGCCAGTGCGCGAGCAATCGCCACACGCTGCTTTTGACCACCACTTAGGTTTGCCGGGTAGGTGTCACGCTTATCAGCAAGGCCAACCAGTTCAAGTAACTCGCTGACTTTCGCTTCAATAATCGCTTTATCTTTACCAGCAAGTTCTAGAGGCAGTGCTACATTGTTAAATACAGTACGAGAAGACAGCAGGTTGAAGTGCTGGAATATCATGCCGATGTTACGGCGCGCTTCGCTAAGCTCTGATTTGCTGAGTTTTGTTAGGTCGATACCATCAACAATCACTTCACCCGAAGTCGGGGCTTCCAACATATTTACACAGCGGATTAGGGTACTTTTGCCTGCACCTGAAGAGCCGATGACTCCAAAGATTTGACCTTGAGGAATGTGGAGGTTGATATCAATTAAGGCATTGATTTCTTTAGTGCCTTGATAAAAAACCTTATTGACTTGATTCACTTTAATCATAGAGAAACCCGTGCAGGTAGAACAGAATAATATGTCGATAGCTCGCTCGATTTACAGACGATGCTATGGTGTTCTATGATCTAAGTCAATAGATATTTTTACGTCTAGACGGCTAAACGTCGATTGTATGGCTAAGCTAGAAACAAATCGTTAACGAACGCAAAACTAAATAGATAGTGATGAAGCAAATAAAGCGTGTAATAATTAATGATTAATAGAGAGTTGATAGAGAACAAAATTTTGTCTAAACCTGCTGTTTTTTTAGATCGTGATGGAGTGATTAACGTTGATCACGGCTACGTACATGATGAGCATGACTTTGAATACATCGATGGTGTGTTTGAAGCGGCGAAAGCGTTTAAAGATATGGGTTATTTATTGGTGCTAGTGACCAACCAATCTGGTATTGCTCGCGGCATGTTTAGTGAAGACCGTTTTCTTTCTTTAACGCAGTGGATGGATTGGAACTTTGTTGATAATGGTGTCGAGCTCGATGGCATTTATTACTGTCCTCACCACGCTGAGCACGGTATTGGTGACTACAAGCAAGATTGTGAATGTCGTAAGCCAAAGCCAGGCATGTTCATTTATGCTCGTGACTTTCTGAAGATTGATATGGCTAACTCGGTCATGATCGGCGATAAAGCGGAAGACATGATGGCTGCAGAAGCAGCAGGTGTTGGTACTAAAGTCTTGGTAAGAACGGGTAAACCCATCACTGAAAAAGGTGAAGCGTTGGCTAGCGTGGTACTTGATAGCATTAAAGACGTACCCGCTTTCTTAAATGGCTAAACGTTTTATTTATCACTAAGGTATGGACCTATCATTAGGCACTTACATTAGGTTTGTTCGAACCTGTGAATAGGCTAAGTGTCGTTGACTATATAAAGATGAGGAACGAAGTATGAAAGCTATGTTGGTAGCATCTCTATGTACAGTAGCATTGGTTGGGTGCTCTAAATCAGCAGCCCCTGAGACTGATAGCGCAACATCGAATGATCAATTCGCGACTTATCAATGTGAGTCTGACGTCTCGTTTGATGTGTCTTACCTTGATAATGAAAAAGCGGTACTACGCTTGCCTGATAATGAATACCGCCTGACTCAAGTTCCAGCGGGCTCAGGAACCAAATACATCTTAGATGATGGCACTTCAGAGATGATTAACAGCATCACTTTGCGCACGAAAGGTGACAATGCGCGTCTAGAACTTGGTCGCGTAGTCTATCGAAATTGCCAAAAGTAAGTCATAGTAAGAACTGCTAGTATTTACAAACAGTTAAGTGAGGGAATCTACCCTCACTTTTTCTTCTCTTCCCTTTAACGTTAGACTTTTTATGAGCAAAAAACTCACTATTCTTGATATTGCAAAGCTGTCCGGTGTTGGTAAGTCAACCGTATCACGCGTTCTGACCAATGATCCAAAAGTGAAACCTGAAACCCGTGAAAGGGTAGAAAGAGTAATTCAAGAATCTGGGTACACGCCTTCAAAGTCTGCGCAATCGATGCGCGGTGGCAGCCAAAAAGTCATCGGCGTGATTATCTCTCGTTTGGACTCTCCCTCTGAAAACAAAGCCGTTAGCACGATGCTGGCCGAGTTGTATCGAGCGGATTACGATGTCGTGATCATGGAAAGCCAACTTGATAGAGATAAAGCCAATGAGCACCTGCAAGTTCTAAAGCGTCGTAACGTTGATGGCATTATTGTATTTGGTTTTACTGACTGCGATATTCCGGCAATCGAAGCTTGGGAACACAAAGCGGTGGTGATTGCTCTGGATACCGAGAACGTGACGTCGATTAACTATGATAACCAACAGGTGATCAATAGTGCGTTGGTGCATTTATCGGATCAAGGGATCTCTGACGTTGGCTTTATCGGGGTTGATCCTAGTGATAAATCAACCGGTGAACTGCGTCTTAAGGCTTATCTCGATTGGTGTGAAAACACAGGTTCAGTGGCAAACTATCGTACTGGTCAACTTCATCACGAAAGTGCTTATCAGCTGGTGGATGAGGTGTTAACTCCCGCGACTCAAGCGATCGTTTGTGCCAGTGATACGCTGGCTCTTGGTGTAATCAAGCGTCTGCAAGAACTACAACGTGAAGATGTGGTCGTCACTGGCGTTGGTGGTAATGATCTTCTCTCTTTCTTATTCCCACGAGTATTTAGCATTGATCCTGGTTACCAATCTGCAGGTAAGTTGGCTGCTAATCTATTGATCTCTCAGCTTTTAGGCAATTCAGAGATCTCTCATCATACGCAATCTCCTATTCTATAATCCACTCAATTAAGCGAAATTGAACGGCTTAGATTAAAATTAGAGTGTGATCTCTTTCAATTAATGGGATTGTTCCCATTTTAATTTATCATTCATACGGGCATTATAATAACCGTAACTGGGAATGTTCCCATAAATCTAAGTCTGAGTGATTATAGCTTGCATGGTTTAGATGAGTAATTGAATGAAACCAGGGTGGGGTAGTATGAGTAAGATAGCGAAGCAAGACGTTGCGCGTCTTATCGAGTTAGTCGGTGGTAAAGAAAACATTGCGAGTGTCAGCCACTGTCTGACTCGACTGCGTTTTGTATTGAACGATACAGAGCAGGCCAACAAAGCTGAACTCGAAAAACTGAAGCTAGTAAAAGGCTGTTTTACTAATGCAGGCCAATTCCAAGTTGTGATTGGCACTGAAGTTGATGAAGTGTACGCACTTCTGATTGAACAGACAGGTAAAGAGGCATCATCAAAAGATGAGGCGAAGCTGGCTGCTCGTCAAAACATGAACTTCCTTGAGCGTGGTATCTCCCATTTAGCCGAAATTTTCGTACCACTGCTGCCTGCCATCATTACAGGTGGTTTGATTCTTGGTTTCCGTAATGTGATTGGCGACATTCGCATGTTCGACGGCAAAACCCTCGTTGAAATCAGTCAATTCTGGGCAACCGTTCACTCTTTCTTATGGTTGATCGGCGAAGCTATTTTCTTCTTCCTACCGGTTGGCGTGTGTTGGGCTACGGTTAAGAAGCTTGGCGGAACCCCTATTTTGGGTATCACGCTCGGTGTGACCTTAGTTTCACCACAACTCATGAACGCATACATGATAGGTAAATCGGTACCTGAAGTGTGGGACTTTGGCTTGTTCGTGATAGAGAAAGTTGGTTATCAGGCTCAGGTGATCCCTGCGATGTTAGCGGGTGTGGCTCTGGCCTTCATCGAGACCAACCTTAAGCGTATTGTTCCTTCTTACCTGTACCTTGTTGTCGTGCCGTTCGTATCGATTATTTTGTCTGTGATTCTAGCGCACGCTTTCATTGGCCCATTTGGCCGTATGTTAGGCGATGGCGTGGCATTCGCGGCTAAAGCGGCAATGACGGGTGACTTTGCGATTCTTGGTTCAGTAGTCTTTGGCTTCCTATACGCACCTTTGGTTATTACAGGTATTCACCACACAACCAATGCCGTCGACCTACAACTGATGCAAGACTTAGGCGGCACACCAATCTGGCCTTTGATTGCGCTATCAAATATTGCACAAGCTTCAGCGGTTGTTGGCATCATCATCTTAAGCAAACGCGAAGGCGAACGAGATATCTCGGTTCCAGCTGCAATCTCTGCTTACTTAGGTGTAACAGAGCCAGCGATGTACGGCATCAACCTTAAATACAAATTCCCAATGCTGAGCGCAATGATCGGCAGTGCCGCTGCGGCTGCTATCTGTGGTAGTGCAGGAGTGATGGCGAATGGTATCGGTGTTGGTGGCTTGCCAGGCATCTTATCGATTCAACCGCAATATTGGTCTGTTTACTTAATTGCGATGCTGGTGGCGATTGTACTACCCGTCACGTTAACACTGTTCTTCTATAAACGAGCACAGATGAAAGGCGAACTAGAAACCGCCAACGCGTAATGCATTTAATAAGCGATGACTCCAAAGTGAGCCATCGCTTTTTCTCTTAGTTATAGCTTTTTCTTTTAGTTATAACGGCTATTCGACCATGATTCACATGGTGATTTTTATTTTATATTTTCTGGTAAGTGAGTGTTAGAGATGGCGATGACTGAGCATGATGAAAGTTGGTGGAAAACCGCAACCATCTATCAAATCTACCCAAAGAGCTTTTGTGACAGTGGCAGTAAAGGTACTGGCGACATCAAAGGGATCATTTCAAAACTGGATTATCTTAAACACTTGAGTGTGGATGCCATTTGGTTAACCCCAGTTTACGCATCCCCAATGATCGATAACGGCTACGATATTTCAGATTACTACGCGATTAACCCGCAATTCGGCACCATGGAAGATTTCGACCTATTGCTGGCTGAAGCGCACCAACGTGGTATTCGTATCGTGATGGATATCGTGGTAAACCACACCTCAACAGAACATGCGTGGTTTCAGTCAGCATTGGGTGATAAAAACAGCCCATACCGCGACTACTACATATGGAAAGATCCTGTAAACGGCCAAGCACCAACCAACTGGCAGTCTAAGTTCGGTGGTAATGCATGGGAAATGGATGAAGCGACGGGTCAGTATTTCCTACACCTATTCGCGAAAGAGCAAGCCGACCTTAACTGGGAGAACCCGGTTGTACGCGAAGAAGTGAAAGACGTCATTAGCTTCTGGGCTGAGAAGGGCGTTGATGGTTTCCGCTTGGACGTGATCAACCTGATTTCGAAACAGCAAGACTTCCCCAATGATGATATCGGTGATGGTCGTCGTTTTTACACTGATGGCCCACGAGTGCACGAATACCTGAAAGAGATCAGCGAAGCGGTATTCCAGAAATACGGCAGCGTGACAGTAGGCGAGATGTCTTCAACGACACTCGAGCATTGCCAACAGTACTCAAACATTGATAACAGCGAGTTATCGATGGTGTTTAACTTCCACCACCTTAAGGTGGATTACACCAATGGTGAGAAGTGGACTAATGCGCCGTTTGATTTCTTGCAGCTCAAGTCGATCTTCAATCATTGGCAAACGGGTTTGAACGGCAAGGGCTGGGGCGCATTGTTTTGGTGTAACCACGACCAACCGCGAGTCGTGAGCCGCTTAGGTGATGATCAGCAATATCGTGTTGAGTCGGCCAAGATGTTGGCTGCTTCTGTGCACATGATGCAAGGCACGCCTTATATCTATCAAGGTGAAGAGATTGGTATGACCAACCCTGGCTATACTGACATCAGCCAGTATCGTGATGTTGAGAGTACCAATATGTACGACATCATGGTTAACCGTGATGGTGTGGCTCATCAAGATATGATGGCGATTCTAGCGCAGAAATCTCGTGATAACTCTCGTACACCAATGCAATGGAATAGTGAGCCTTACGCCGGATTCTCACAAGCTCAGCCATGGCTTGATGTAGCGAATAATTACTCTGAGATTAACGCTGAGCAAGCACTGGAAGACAAAGACTCTGTTTTTTATTTCTATAAGAGCTTGATTGAGTTACGCAAACAAGTACCAGTGATTACGGATGGCAGCTATCAAGATCTATTGCCTGAGCACCCGTCGGTATTTGCGTACTCTCGTGAGAGTGAAGGACAAACTCTGCTGTGCATTAACAACTATTATGGTGAAGAGGCTGAATGCGTTTTACCTGAACGTTTTGAGATGGCAAAGGCTAAGAGCTTGTTGTCTAATTATCAAGTGAGCGAGAGTTTAGTGGCGTCTCATCATCAAGTTTTGCAACCTTACGAGACTCGTATTCTTTTGATCGAAGGTTAGCCTTGTTTTTATTTCAATCGGCTTGATTCTCTTCCCCTTAAAGGATTCGGCTGTTAAAAGGCTTTGGAGTGCTCCCCAAAGCCTTTTTTGTTTTAGTGATGGCTGGAATATCGTGCCTCGAGTCTACTTGCGAGAAGTTTGAGCATCGAGTGCCAGCAACGACAGAGCAGGTAATGAACTCTAAGACGCGTAATTCACCGAGTAGCGAGTTGGTTTGTGGTTCATTGCCAATACGATGTTCAATACTGCGGTGCCTAATACAGAAACGGCAATCACCCAAGGTGACACGAAGAAGAACGATGCAAACAGAATACATGCATCAATACCCATTTGTGTTTTACCTACCGAGATACCGTAGCGGTCTTGGATAAACAAGCACAGTACGTTGAAGCCACCCAGACTTGAGCGGTGACGGAATAGGATTAG
This sequence comes from Vibrio sp. 10N.286.51.B11, assembly GCF_041469245.1. NCBI lineage: Bacteria > Pseudomonadati > Pseudomonadota > Gammaproteobacteria > Vibrionales > Vibrionaceae > Vibrio > Vibrio sp. 10N.286.51.B11. The sequence goes on from NZ_JBFRKI010000009.1 coordinate 108,390, forward strand.
CATACCTAAGCCCATTAGTAAGCCGCCGGCAACAGCACAATAGATCTCGTTATGAACTTCTAGCGAGATAACTAAGTATAAATGATCGGCAAACACAGACACTAAAGCACCAGAAATCGCACTGCTAATAGCAAAGCTACGGCCGAATCGTTTCCATGCTAATAAATAGAATGGACAATTGGCAACAAAGTACAAAATACCAAAGGTTACAGGCAAGAATTGACTCAAAAGCAGAGCCAAGCCAGTAGTGCCCCCGGTAAGCAGGTTCGCTGACTGTAAAAAGAAGACGCCTAACGCCACTAAAAACGTGCCAGTGAGAATCGCTACCCAATCTTCTTTACGTGAGTGTTTTTCCATCGTTTTTATAATTACCTAACCAATAAAGGCGTGCATAGTAGAGAAAAACCTTAGCTTTCGGTAGCTTGAGGGGCAAAATTAAGGTAAACCTATGTAATCTGCGTTTTACAGGGTGTAAAGCGTAAAATTGACAGTAAGCGCCATCTTTGGTTGGATAAGCCAAATAACCATGATGAATCTTATTTGTGATTATGAAAAAACTGCATGATAAAATTGCAATTAGCTCTTTATGACCTAGATCAAATTATGTAGAATGCGTCACATCAAAACGGTGACGGAAACGTTTGCTTTCGGTCGTTGTGTGGTTTTTTTGAAACTTTCAGTACAATCTGAGTCAGGAGATACAGATGCTTAAGCGTGACATGAACATTGCTGATTACGATGCGGATCTATTCGCAGCTATCCAAGAAGAAACTCTTCGTCAGGAAGAGCATATCGAACTTATCGCTTCAGAAAACTACACAAGCCCACGTGTAATGGAAGCTCAAGGTTCTCAGCTAACAAACAAATACGCTGAAGGCTACCCAGGCAAGCGTTACTACGGTGGTTGTGAGTACGTAGACAAAGTTGAAACTCTAGCAATTGAACGTGCATGTGAACTATTTGGTGCAGAGTACGCAAACGTACAGCCTCACTCAGGTTCTCAAGCAAATAACGCTGTATACATGGCACTACTAAATGCAGGCGATACGGTTCTAGGTATGAGCCTAGCACACGGTGGTCACCTAACTCACGGTTCTCCAGTAAACTTCTCTGGTAAGCTTTACAACATCATCCCTTACGGTATCGATGAAGCGGGTCAAATCGATTACGAAGAGATGGAAAAGCTGGCTATCGAGAACAAGCCTAAGATGATCATCGGTGGTTTCTCTGCTTACTCTCAAATCTGTGATTGGAAGCGCATGCGTGAAATCGCTGACAAAGTAGGTGCTTACCTGTTCGTAGATATGGCTCACGTAGCAGGTCTAATCGCTGCAGGCGTTTACCCGAACCCAGTGCCACACGCTCACGTAGTAACTACAACGACGCACAAAACGCTTGCGGGTCCTCGTGGTGGTCTAATCCTTTCTAACGAAGGCGAAGATCTTTACAAGAAGCTGAACTCAGCAGTATTCCCAGGCGGCCAAGGTGGTCCTCTAATGCACGTTATCGCTGGTAAAGCAGTAGCGTTCAAAGAAGCTCTAGAGCCAGAGTTCAAAGAATACCAAGCACGCGTTGTTGCTAACGCAAAAGCAATGGTTGCTGAATTCCTAGCTCGTGGTTACAACATCGTTTCAGGTTCTACAGAGAACCACCTGTTCCTAGTTGACCTAATCAACAAAGACATCACAGGTAAAGAAGCAGATGCAGCACTAGGTGCAGCAAACATCACTGTAAACAAGAACTCAGTACCAAACGACCCACGTAGCCCATTCGTTACTTCAGGTATCCGTATCGGTTCTCCTTCTATCACTCGTCGCGGTTTCTCAGAAGCAGACGCGAAAGAGCTAGCAGGTTGGATCTGTGACATCCTAGATAACATGGGTGATGAGTCTGTTATCGAAGCAACGAAAGCAAAAGTATTAGAGATCTGTAAGCGTCTACCTGTTTACGCTTAATTTTTCTGGCTCAAATAGCTTAATTTCTGTGTCAAAGGTGCTCATTTACATTCGTAAACTCCGCGCCTTTTCCTTGAACTAAAGCTATTTGATTGAAAAATACGATTTGAAAGGCTCCTGTTGGGAGCTTTTTTTGTTTTTTTGGGTATTACGTTGTCGAGCATGCTCACTTACATTCGTAAGCTCCGCGTGCTCTCCTAGAATTTCAAACAACTACTTTGAAAAATATTGATACTAGAGGCTCCTTAATAGGGGCCTTTTTTGTACTTGGAAGTTTTAAAATTGTTGTCGAGCATGCTCACTTACACCCGTAATCTCTGCGTGCTCTCTTAGAATTTCAAACAACTACTTTGAAAAGCAATGATACTAGAGGCTTCTTTAAAGGAGCTATTTTTTGTATCTGGTGGCTGGTGGATTTGGGATTAAGAGTAAAGAAAAGCGGGTATTAAAAAGGGTTAATGCTTTCACATTAACCCTTTGGTATTTGGTAGTGTCGATTCTACTTTTTGATGCTAAGTAGGGTGCCTGACTTACACTTGAAAGAGTAGTAGTGGCGGCTTTCACTGAACTTACCTAGGCCTTCGCCATCACAGTAGTCGATGTTGATGTCACGCATCACTTCTAATGTGTCTTCGCTGTTCAAAGCGAATTTAGAGCCATCAGAACAGACGATACGAACTCGTTCATCATGGCTTACAGAGTAAATATCGACTTCAGTATTACACAGCTCAAAAGAGGCTTCGCGAAAGTTGTCTTGCTGAGTATTTGAAGCGCAACCTGCGGTGAGTGCGGCTGCGATAACGGCTAAAAGTCCGAGTCTTTTCATTGTTAATCCTTCACTATCATCAAGTTGAGTGATGAGTTTTATATGCTAGTTTAGGTAGCCTATACAACAATACGCTTTGGTTCAAGGCGCGTTCGTTGACTCTAAGATATAAAAGTATAGGTGCATACAGATAATTTATAATGGGTTTGCTGCGTGTTTCCTTATTACGTATCACCAACAAAAAAAGACCAACACAGAGGTTGGTCTTTAAATAGGAAGATTTTTTAAACGACTATCGAAACTGTTTAGCTTCTGGAAGATACTCAAAACCAGCAGACGCGAGCTTAGCGATTAAGGCTGCTTTGTCGATTTCGTAGAAGTTGACCACTCGATCTAAATCACCGCCGAAGTCGTCACGAAGCTTCATGTTGACGATGCTCATCAACATCACTGGATCCATTTTTTCAAAGTTAGCGAGGTTCATATTAGTCCTCGAAATCTGAAATCAGTAAGTTAGCAGCGGCAAAGGCTGCACGTTCACGAGCTTCTTTAGGAAGAGACTCATCGGCAGCAAGGTCATTCAATGTTTTTACTGCGCAGGTGATCGCTTTAGGGATATAGCCTTGGTCGCCACTGCCAATTTGAGAATACAGTTCACGAACCAAATCACAACAATCGTATACTTTCATTTTTATACCTAACCAAATGATAACTGATCTCAATATACACATAGAGATAAGCAAAAACAAAGTGGATCTGATCAAGTTCAGAGTTAGTTTGTCCTTGCTCAATATCTCACTTGGTTAGCTCGCTGCTTAGGCCGTTCTTTACGGCTTCGTTTGGTACTTGCCGATTAGCCAGAGACTTGTTGTTCAAGTTGATAGGTGACTTCATCAGCAAGATTGAGCTGTTTCGCGAGCTCTTTCAGGTACGCCTTTTCCATGAAATTCTGTTCGTCGGCCACAATCAAAGAGGCTAAGTAGATCTCACTCGCCTGTTGAGGTGACGTTGCCAGTTGAGCGATTTCGCTTGGGTCGAGTGGCTTATGCAGTTCTTCAGAGACCAATTTAGTCAGTTGATAATCAGCGCCCATATTCTCGACGGCTTGCTCTATCTTAGCCATCTCTTCTTCATCAACATGGCCATCAGCTTTAGACGCGGCAATCATCGATCGTAGAATCAGCACGCTGTGGTTTGCATCATTTTCATCAAACTGAGCCTGTTCGGCGTTAGGTGTCTGGCCTTGTTTGGATTGGTAGTCGTTGTAGACTTTATAAGCCAAAGCGCCCAGTGCTGCTGCGCCGCCAATCCCAGCCGCTTTCTTACCCATTTTCTTAGTCTTCTTAGAGCCCATTAACGCACCTAACAGTCCTCCGCCAACTGCGCCTGCACCGAAGGCTCCGAGTGTACTTTTACTGCTACTCTTGCTATTGCTGCCTTGAGAAAGGCCACTTAAACTTGAAGACCCTTGTGAAAGTTTCTGAGTACCTTGTTTTACGAGATCTGATTTAAGTGCTTGGTTCAGTAAGCTTTTGATATCCATCGATACCTCCAATGGTGAGCATGTCCAAAAAGTTGATGACACCAATATACGGATTTAAAGATGAACAGGGGATTAACTTACGTTATTTACTCTACTGATAAATAGAAGGGAGTTTGAAGCGAAATGACAGGCACAAAAAAGGCCACCTAACGGCAGCCTTTCAATGTTTATCTAGTCAGTAATCGGATTACTAAGCTAGTTGAGCCTTAAGGTGCTCGATAACCGTGTCCATTGCGATAGCTTCTTTATCACCAGTACGACGGTTTTTGTATTCGAAGTTACCTTCGTCCATGCTGCGATCGCCGATAACGATAGTGTGAGGGATACCCACAAGCTCGATATCTTTAAACATAACACCAGGGCGCTCTTTACGGTCATCGAATAAAACTTCGATACCCATAGCTGTTAATTCAGCGTATAGCTTCTCAGCTGCTTCTTTAACGCGCTCAGATTTGTGCATGTTCATTGGTACGATAGCAACTTGGAACGGCGCTAGTGCGTCTGGCCAAGTGATACCGAATTTATCGTGGTTTTGCTCGATAGCAGATGCAACAACACGTGAAACACCGATACCGTAACAACCCATCTCTAGGATTACGCTCTTACCATCAGGACCAAGCACGTTACAGTTCATTGCTTTAGAGTAAGTATTACCCAGTTGGAAGATGTGACCCACTTCGATACCACGCTTAAGCTGGATAGTACCTTTACCACATGGGCTAAGGTCACCTTCAACTACGTTACGTAGGTCTTCAACTTGAGCAAGCTCAACGTCACGACCCCAGTTAATTCCGAAGTAGTGCTTACCGTCTACGTTTGCACCAGCGCCGAAGTCACTCATTACAGCAACTGAGCGGTCAACGATGAATGGTAGCTCTAGGCCAACAGGGCCAAGTGAACCAGGACCAGCGCCAACAAGTGCACGGATTTCTTCTTCAGAAGCCATCTCTAATGGAGAAGCAACCTGTGGAAGGTTTTCTGCTTTCACTTCGTTAAGCTCGTGGTCACCACGGATGATTAGAGCAATGATATCTGCTTCTACTTCATCAGATGCTTTAACGAATAGAGTCTTAACTGTCTTCTCGATTGCTAGACCGTGTTGCTCTACCAATTCTGCGATAGTTTTCGCATTTGGTGTATCAACCAGTTCCATCTCTTGAGTTGGTGCTGCTGCATCTTCAGTAGGAGCAAGTGCTTCTGCTTTTTCGATGTTTGCTGCGTAATCTGACTCAGTTGAGAATGCGATTAGGTCTTCGCCGCTTTCAGCAAGAACGTGGAACTCTTGAGAGCCGCTGCCGCCGATTGCGCCAGAGTCTGCCAATACTGGACGGTATTCAAGGCCCATACGGTCGAATGCTTTACAGTAAGCATCGTGCATCGCTTGGTAAGACTTTTCTAAGCCTTCTTTGTCGATATCAAAGCTGTACGCATCCATCATAGAGAATTCACGTGCACGCATTACGCCAAAACGAGGGCGGCGCTCATCACGGAATTTAGTCTGGATTTGGTACAGATTTAGAGGTAGCTGTTTGTAAGAGCTGATCTCGTTACGTACTAGACTCGTTACCACTTCTTCAGCTGTTGGGCTAAGAACAAATGGACGAGAGTGACGGTCTGTGAAACGAAGTAGCTCAGGCCCCATCTTTTCAGAACGGCCAGTCTCTTCCCAAAGCTCAAACGGTTGAACTACGGGCATCAAGATTTCAACGGCACCTGCATTATCGATCTCTTGGCGAACGATATTTTCGACTTTACGCAGTACACGTAGACCAGTAGGTAGCCAAGTATATAAACCTGAAGCTAGCTTACGGATCATACCTGCACGTAGCATCAGCTGGTGGCTGATAACTTCTGCGTCGTTTGGAGTCTCTTTCAGAGTAGAAAGAAGGTAGTTACTGGTACGCATTCTATGGTATCCGTTTCATCATTGATAAAAGAAAACTTGCTGTCGTTCGTAACCACAGCAAATCTGATATAGCCGCATATAATATCAGCCTATTTGGGATCTCAAAAGCGTTCAATGTCAGTTACATTGATGAAAAGCGTTTCAACCACGAATTTCACGTTAAGATTGAACAAATTTACCGCATATTCCTTGTTGTCAGGCTTACCTTTCTTATAGGCAGGGCGAGGATCTTGGCCTAATACTTCTTTGATCACCTGAATGATATGGCGCGCTTGTGGATGGCTTGCGAGCTTACTTTGCGCTTGCTGCGAAAAGTTAACGTCGAGCACTTCTGGTTCATCGGCGGCAAACCCTCCCAATGCATCCGGAATCGAATCTGAATAGGGGATATAAGGCTTGATGTCGATGATCGGTGTACCGTCTACTAAGTCGACGCTGCCGAGATCCAACCAAGTCTGTCCTTTCTCTTGAGACACACCTTTTAGTTCAACCGCAGACATGCCAATTCCATTTGGTCTGAATGTGGCACGTGACGCGAATACACCAATACGTTCATTCCCGCCAAGGCGAGGTGGCCTCACAGTTGGTTTCCAGCCTGCTTCAAGGTTCTTGTCGAACAGAAATAGTAACCAAACATGGCTAAATTGCTCTATATCACGAACAGACTCAAGGCAGTTTGCTGCATCAACCAATCTGACTCTTGAGGTGGATGTGGGTACCAACCTGGGCTGCCTTGGCACAGCGAACTTCTCTTTATAAGGAGACTCAATAAAGCCAACAGGTTCAATTGTGTACATAGTTGGGTGTTCTCTGATTACGATTAAGACGGAAAAATATCATAAAATCGCTTGTTTTTCTTTTGATAACAATTGTCACTTGTAGTGTTATAACATATCAAGTTGGTTATTTAAGGGGAATACAATGAAACCGAATATCCATCCAGATTACCGTCCCGTGGTTTTTCATGATACCAGTGTCGATGAGTACTTCTTAATCGGCTCAACGCTAAAAACAGACCGTACTATCGAATGGGAAGTCGGCAATACTTACCCTTACTTCACGATTGAGGTGTCGCCAAAGTCGCATCCTTTCTATACGGGTAAACAACGAGTGCTACATAAAGAGGGACGCGTTGCGAACTTCACTCGTCGTTTTGGTCAATTAGGTAAGGGAGCGAAATAGAATGAAAGTTGTGAAATCACTTAAAAGCGCGAAAAGCCGCCATCCTGATTGCCAGATAGTAAAGCGCAGAGGTCGTCATTATGTTATCTGCAAAACCAATCCGAGATTCAAAGCGGTTCAGAATTAGTCAGTCAAATTGATGTGACGCGAGTGTAAAAACGAGGGGAAAGTCAAACTTCATTCATTTGTCTGTTTTTCTTTTCCCTCGAGAAGAACCTGACAGGATATTGCGTATTAACTTAGAGTATGGCGTGTTTTATTTTCAATTGAATCAATGAGTTATATCATCAGTTATATTTGTAGTGAATGTGTGTTTGTGAATTATAAATCTATATCTTGTATTTAATGTAGATTTATTTGCTAATTAATTGTTCGAATTGAGTTGAAAATCGTCGTTTGTTACACATTTTGTAACATTTTGAATTTCTAATTGATAATTTTGTCGCGTACCCTTCGCTGGCAATTTGAACATTTTTGTCACAATTGCATAGGAATCACTACAAGGAGGGAACTGATGAGTTCATCAGCTTCAATAAAAAACAACTCGCCAAAGAAACCTATTTTTACCCGTTTTCTCGATGGTGTTGAATATTTGGGGAACCTATTACCCCACCCGATCACTCTTTTCGCAATCTTCTGTGTCGCTATTTTAGTTACTTCAGGTATAGCAGGATATTTTGATGTCTCTGTTATGGACCCTCGTCCAGAAGGTGCTCCAGGTCGTGCTGCTGACGGCATGATCTACGTTGTAAGCTTACTTAATGCTGAAGGCTTACAGCTCATTGTTACTAATCTAGTGACAAACTTTGTTGGCTTTGCGCCATTAGGTACCGTGCTTGTTGCAATGCTAGGTGTAGCGATTGCTGAGCACTCAGGTCTATTATCTGCGGCGATGCGTGGCATGGTAATGGGCGCATCTAAGCGCATGGTTACGGTAACCGTAGTTTTCGCAGGTATTATCTCTAACACGGCTTCAGAGCTTGGCTATGTAGTACTTATCCCGCTTGCAGCAATGCTTTTCCACTCTTTGGGTCGTCACCCATTAGCAGGTCTAGCGGCAGCATTTGCTGGTGTATCTGGTGGTTACTCTGCAAACCTTCTAATCGGTACGGTTGACCCGCTGCTTTCTGGTATTACTACAACAGCAGCACAAATGATTGACCCGACTTACAACGTTGGTCCTGAATCAAACTGGTACTTCATGTTTGTTTCTACTTTCTTCATCGCGATTACAGGTGCATTTGTAACTGAGAAGATTGTTGAACCAAAACTGGGTAAATACAACGACGAAGAAGCGTCTGAAGATTTATCAAATGATTCAATGGGCAAGCTAACAGACGTTGAGAAGAAAGGCCTTAAGTTTGCGGGTATCGCAGTGCTAGCGGTTTCAGCGCTTCTTGCTTGGACGATTGTTCCAGCTGATGGTGTTCTACGTTCAGCAGCAGGTACGGTTTCAGGTTCTCCATTCCTGAAAAGTATCGTAGCGTTCATCTTCGTATTCTTCGCAGTTCCTGGTTTTGTTTACGGTAAAGCTACCGGCACAATGAAAACAGACCGTGATGTAATCAATGCAATGTCTAAGTCTATGTCTTCAATGGGCATGTACATCGTACTTGTGTTCTTCGCTGCTCAGTTTGTTGCTTTCTTCAAGTGGACTAACTTCGGTCAAGTATTCGCAGTTGCAGGTGCTACTTTCCTACAGGATATCGGCCTAACGGGTCCAATGTTGTTCTTCGCATTCATCCTAATGTGTGGCTTCATTAACCTGATGATCGGTTCAGCTTCTGCTCAGTGGGCAGTAACAGCGCCAATCTTCGTTCCAATGCTAATGTTAGTAGGTTACGCACCTGAAACGATTCAAGCGGCTTACCGTATCGGTGATTCAACAACCAACATCATTACGCCAATGATGAGCTACTTTGGTCTTATCCTAGCTGTAGCGACGCGTTACATGAAGAACCTAGGTATCGGTACTCTGATTGCAACTATGCTTCCATACTCAATCGTATTCTTGGTTGGTTGGAGCTTAATGTTCTACGTTTGGGTATTCGTATTTGGCCTACCAGTAGGTCCAGGTGCTGCAACGTACTACACGCCTTAGTTGTAGAGTAGGGGAAACCTTCTTCTAATTGATATTAAAAAAACCTGCATTGTTTGCAGGTTTTTTGATTTTTTATGGAGAGATAGAACTAGGTTAAGCTCGGATGAGCCAGCTAGCGTTTGGCTAGAATTCTATCTAAGTGGTTGGCAAACTCACGACGGTCGGTTTGAGAAAGGGCACTTGGTCCACCCGTTTGGATGCCACTTGAGCGCATGGTATCCATAAAGTCACGAATGTTCAGACGCGCTTTAATGGTCTCTTTGGTGTAAAGCTCACCACGAGAGCTGAGTGCTTGCCCACCTTTAGTGATCACTTCGTCAGCCAGAGGGATATCGGATGTAATCACAAGATCGCCGGGTTCAGTGCGCTTTACGATTTCATCATCAGCAATATCAAACCCGCTTGGCACTTGAATTGAGTGAATGTTATTGCGTTTAGGAACGGGAACCAGATGGTTTGCCACAAAGGTACATTCAACCCCTGTGCGCTCAGCTGCGCGTACGATTGTTTCTCGGATAACCTTTGGACAAGCGTCCGCATCAACCCATATCTTCATAGTGTTCTAATTTCTCTGTTAGCTTATTTATCGGTCAACTTATTGCTCAGTTGCCTTATTGATCAGTTAGTTTAGCTTCAAGCATGGCAACGCGAGCAGTGAGTTCAAGGATTTGCTTTTCCAGTTGGCTAACACGATCAAGTGCTGGCTCTTCTTGTGTCGCGACTTCAACTTTAGGAACACGATTTGCGCTTTTCCAGCTCTTGATGGTCGTGATTAAAGCGGGCATCGGAACGGATGTGCTCATACGAGCCTTAACTAAAGCAACTGTCGGCTCTTTCCCTTGCGCTTGCAGTCCTTCAAGCACTGATTTCAACTCTTCAGAAACATCTTTTGTCAGCATGTTGATCTCCATTTTTAGTCTTTAGTCATTTTACTCGCTCTGGTGAATGATAGCGAATCATAAAACCGCCCATGGCTTGTAAGAGATCTCTTACAAAGGTTGTGAGATAACACGAATACATCGCTAGAGAGATTGATGTGCACATGATTAAGGTGTTGAATTTTAATTGTTTTATATAATTAACAACTTTCTTGAATTCAAAATGTGATGCAAATCTATTGTCCGAAATCCTAAATCGCGTAAATTAAACCTTGTCGGAAGGATTCTGACACGGAACAGGAAAGCACCAAGGATTTGGTTATCTTCAGGATGAAGATTTGGTTACTTAGGATTGAGTGATCAAGCATGGAGCGTAAGGACATTGTAGGGATACAGTCAGTTAACAGGAAGTTAGCTGCAACGGAATGACAATGGACACCTTTAGGATTAAAGGGTTGGATTAGCATCAGGACGATGTAAAGGACACCGCTCACGGAACAAGTGATGTGCGCTAACTAGGATTGTTAGCTTTCAGGATGATTGGACACCGCTAGGACGGCGAAGTAAAGGAAAGAGCTGAAGGATTACAGCCACTATTATGGATGATGCATGGAGCATTAATTAGTAGCCGGACTGCTGCGAGTAAGACCCTAGCCCTGACACTTCGGTGTCGGGGCTTTTCTTTTCCTAAGGCTTTTTCTCTATCTAGGGGCTCTCTTTAATTCAGGAGCTTTTATCTAAGCACGCGACATCTGCTTTTCTGCTAATGGTCAACACAAGGAGTGTTTTATGACGATAGCAACCTCAAGAACGCTGTTGGTACCTTATACCGAGCAGTTAGAACATGACTTTATCAAGTTGAATTGCTGCCCCATCAATCGTGCTGAAATGAACGGGCCGCATTCTATTGCCTCTGCAAAACACCTATTTCAAGAAATACTGAACGACAACGTTGGTTTTTGCCGAGCCATTATCCACAACCAAACCCGCGAATACCTCGGGCATTTGTTTGTTTCGTCTGAAGAAGGGAAGCATGAACTGGGATTTATTCTGGACAAGGAGTTTTGGAATCAAGGCCTTGCTAGTGAAGTGCTAAAACCTTTCTTTAGTTTGGTTTGTTTTGAAGAACACCTAACGAATGTTGTCGCGACCGTTAATGTTGGTCATAACCCATCAATTAAGTTACTTGAAAAGTTAGGCTTTGCATTTAAAGAGACCAAACAAGATCAGTTTGGCCCTTATCATGAATATAGTTATACCGCGTATTGCGACGTTACATTCTATGAGGCTGTAGCTCAAACCGCATAGAACGGAAGCCCACCATGGTCAGTTTCCCTTGGTACAGGTCATCACCTAACGCTGAAAACTCAAATTGATACACGGTGTGCCAGCGCCAAATGGTGGTGAGCTCATGGCGCATCTTAAGTTTATGACCACTAAAGGCAACACTTAATAGCTGTAAGTCGAGCTCTTTACATTTTCTCGCAATGGCAGCTTTCGCAAGCTCGGATTGCCTGCGCTGTTGCCAAAACAGAAAGCAAAAGAAGCACAGCATCAAAATAGCCAATAAGTTATCTATCATTTAATCCATACTTCCTTTTATCTCTCTATTCCGTTCGTGATTTGAGCTTTTTGTTATGAGCTACTGAGCTGTTCTGTCTGGTATCTATTGCGACTTAGCCGCTTGTTGTAATTCTACAAGTGCATTGGCGAGTTCTGGTGATGGGTTCGAGTTCAATAATGGTAAAAATACCATTCTCAGTGTCGGAATCATCACTAAATCTGCAAATAACTGATTGAACAAGTTTTGGTTGCCCGTTTGTGCGAGACGCAGCAAGAACTGCTCAGCAATCGCAGGATCTTGCAGTGCGTGCCAGCTGCGACCAGCCAAACCAATCAATACTTCTTGGTGGCTTAAGCGCGGGCTAGCCAGAACTTGGTTAATTACGGCGTTGGTTGTGCTTTGCTCTGCGCCAGAAAGGGCACGTACCAGTGCTGACAGTAAGAACAGATCTGGCTCTTGACTGTTAATCTCATTCTCTGCCATTTCTTGTAAGCGTTGAGCGAGCTTGTCATTGATTTGCGTATGCTCAAGCGCCCCGAGAGTCGCGTATAGAGGTTCTGAAGGCAGCTTATTCAATGCTTTGCGAATCGCGACACCATTTTGTTGGCTGCCTAAACGAGCACACATATCAGTGATGCCTTGTAGGCCAACGGTTTTCCAGTTGTCCCAGCCTAGATCGCCTGTGAAGTAGTGTTGAGCGTGTTCGTAGTATTGGCTCGTTGCAAGGTCTAAACCTGCTCTTACTTGGCTATGGAACACGGCCATTTTGTCTTCTGAAGGCTTGAAGGTATATGGGTTGTTTGACAGCTTTTGTTGTTGCTCTTCGCTGATCTCACCGTTCAAACGTGTGCCCATCGCTTCGATAACAAACTTAAGGAAATTGCCGACATCACCTTGATGTAATAGGCCTCTTTCGTCCAGTTTGAATTTTAGGAACCAGATCCAAGGTTGCTTGTGTTCGTTCCAGTAACTAATCGCTAAGTGAGCTTGTTTCTGAAGTGGAAATGGGTACGGCTGTTTCCCTTGCTCAACATCAGAGAATAAGGTGTTGTCGATCTTCTGAATACGGCGACCTAGGTCGTAGATATCGTACTGGCAACCGCTATTCTTTAGTAACTGAGTGAGCGTGTGAATCGTTTCCATAGTAATAAAGCTCCTAACTTTCTTTCCTAAATAGATGGTACTCTATGCCCCAATTTCAAGGTCACTAGATAAATAACTTGGTGAAAAATGACAGCAGCCACAAAGTTACCTCTTTTACTTCAACAACTAGAAGAACAAATGCGCCAATGTTCGCTATGGAGCACGCTTCCGCCTTCGGATGAAGCTCTGGCGAGCGTTGAACCTTTCGGGATTGATTCGTTACAACCGGAAGAGTGGTTGCAGTGGATCTTTATCGTTAAGATCAACGCAATGATGGATGCCCAAATGAGCCTACCGAAAGGCTTTGCTATCCATCCTTATTTTGGTGAAGTGTGGAAAAATGAGGCAGACAAAGTCGAACTGCTAGTGACAATTCAGAGCATTGATGAGGTATGTGCGTAATGTTAGAGATCATTTATCAAGATGAGTACTTTGTCGCGGTGAATAAGCCCGCTGGCATGCTAGTGCATCGTTCATGGTTGGATAAACACGAAACGCAATTTGTTATGCAGACATTGCGCGATCAAATTGGTCAGCATGTATTTCCATTACACCGCTTAGACAGACCGACATCGGGTGTGTTGGTGTTTGCGTTGTCGAGTGAGGTTGCTTCACAGGTGATGCCAATGTTCGCTAATCATGAGATGCAAAAAACCTATCATGCGATTGTCCGTGGTTGGATAGAAGAGGGCGATACGCTCGATTATGCACTTAAGGTTGAGCTGGATAAGATCGCAGATAAGTTCGCGAAAGAAGACAAAGAAGCGCAAGAGGCAGTGACAGTCTATGAACCGCTAGCAAAAGTAGAAGTGCCATATTCAACAGGACGCTTTCCTACGAGCCGCTACTGCTTGGTTGAGATGATGCCAAAGACAGGTCGCAAACATCAGCTGCGTCGTCACATGGCTCATCTAAGACATCCGATTGTCGGTGATACTTCACATGGTGATGGTAAGCACAATCGACTGTTCCGTGATGATTTAGATTCGCATCGTTTGTTGTTGCACGCTTCTGAGCTTCGCTTTATCCATCCTTTCACAAAAGAAGAGTTGGTGATGAAGGCCAACCTTGATGAAACTTGGCTAAGGTTGTTTGAAACCTTTGAGTGGGATACTAACTTAATCGATGCTCAAACTTGCTTGTCTAAGTAAGTCTCGCGTGTTTAGGCAATCTCCAGTCTAAGTGAATAGAGAAAATAGAATAAAAAACAAAGGGCTGATAGTGATATCAGCCCTTTTTGTATCTGTATAACCTTAACGGCATAACTAATGTTGGTTAGTTAACAGTAATAGTTAGTCGCGGGATCATTTTAGCTTTTCTAGATCAGCTTCGATCTCAGCGATCTTGCTTGATACCACTTTCTCTAGATGGCGTAAGTCGGTAAGGATCTTCTGCTTCACATCCACCTCAGCCGTTGGCGTCGGTTTGGTGATTTTGTTGAGTTCATCAATCACAAGAGTGAGGTTGCGGTTAATCTCTGTCACTTCTTTGTATTGATTATTGCCACCGCTAACAAGCACACTTTTTACTTGTCGTGGGTACTTAAATTTAACGCTTTTCGCGAACAGTTCCCCTTTCTGCTTACGAAAGTAAATCTTCAGGATATCTTTGTGCGCTTCTTGGCGAAGGGAGTAACGTTCAATCTGTTTAGGTTCGTGGATACCTAAGCCAGTGAGGTTTGGATACATAAGCGACCTCTAGGTTATGAATGTAATACTTTTATGTAATTGACTTGATCAATGTAGCAGCCTAACGACGAGCTAGATAGTTGATATCTGTGAATTGATTGTAAGTTGTGGGCAAGATCGCTCTCTATCTTTGCCCACACTTATTTGGTTATTAAACCTGTTTTTAGACTGAATTCGCTTTCTAAGGTGCGAGTTCAGAAACGTGCTCGGTTAATCGTTCTCTTAGTGCCTGTTCTTGTTCTTCAGACAGCCTTCCTCCCGCTTCACTGGTCAGAATAAACAGATCCTCTGCTCGCTCACCTATGGTGGTGATTTTGGCACCGTGCAAGTTGATGTCTAGCTCCGCAAAGGTTGCACCGACTTGAGCCAATAACCCCGGCGTATCAAGAGCTCTTAACTCCATCAAGGTACGTTTCTTGCTCTTGGTTGGTAGGAACTCAACTAAGGTTTTGACCTTAAAGTGTTGCAAGTTACGTGGCGTGCGACGCGTCTTTATCTTAGTCGGGCGGCCATCAGTCAATACATGAGTCAGATGTTTAGCAACGGCTTTGTGTCTTGCTTCATCAATCGCTTCGCCGTGCTGGTCTAGTACGATAAAGGTATCCAAAACATGACCATCTTTGCTAACCATGACCTGCGCGTCATGAACGTTAAAGTTACGTCTGTCGAGTTCGGCAACCACGGTCGCAAACAGTGCTGCTTGGTCTTTACAATAAACGAACACTTCTGTGCCACCGCGCGTTGCTTTCTTACTGATCAGCACTAACGGTTGGCTTGGGTCTTCTAGGCGAAGTAAGTGCTCACAGTGCCAAGCGATTTGTTTATGTGTGTGACGCAAGAAATAATCGGCCTTAAAGCGTTGCCACAACACTTCAATCTCACGAGCGGTGAAGCCTTCTTTACGCAGCAGTGCTGATGCCATTTGTTGGTTGTGACGAATACGGTCTCTGACATCGACAGGGTTTTCCAAGCCGCGGCGCAGTGCTCGCTGCGTTGAGTGGAACAGCTCAGCTAACAGGGTTCGTTTCCAACTGTTCCATAGCTCAGGGTTAGTCGCACAGATATCGGCAACGGTTAAACAAACCAGTAGCTCGAGTGATTCTTCATCACGCACTTTTTTGGCGAATTCGGTGATCACATCTGGGTCGTAGATATCACGACGTTGAGCCGTTACTGACATCAATAGGTGATTTTGTACCAACCACGCGACTTGTTTGGCTTCAGGCTTCGATAGCCCGTGTTCAATACAGAAAGAGTAAGCCTCAACCGCACCTATCTCAGAGTGGTCTCCGCCGCGGCCTTTGCCGATGTCATGGAAGATAGCGGCAAGGATCAGCAACTCTTTCTTCTGTACTCGAGGATAGACTTCACAGCAGATAGGGTGCTTATCGTGGTTTTCGATTTGACCAAAGCGGTTGATGTGCTTGAGCAGGCGGATACTGTGCTCATCCACGGTGTAAACATGGAATAGGTCAAACTGCATCTGACCAACGATCTGGCTCCACTGCGGTAAGTACGCAGAGAGCACGCCCAATTTGTGCATTAAGCTAAAGGCTTTGTGTAGGGCATTAGGGTGGCGAACTAGATCCATGAACTTGTCACGAGCTTCAGGAATGGTATGCAGGAATCGGTTCAATCGACGGCGTGCCGTACGCAGTTGTCGCAATGTTGGTGGACTTACCCCTTCGATAGTCGAGTCATTGGCGATATGGATGAACATATCGAGAATGGTTTCTGGTCTTGCTTGGAATAGGGCAGGCTTGCGCGCTTCGATCAACGAACCTCGACGTTGGAAATCACTATCGAGAATTTCAGCGTCTTGGGTTTGACCGCCATTGATGATCGCTTGATCGAACAGCTTAAGCAGCATCTTATTCAGTTCAGCAACACGACGAAGGGTTCGGTAGAACTCTTTCATCATCATCTCAACACCACGGTTTCCTTCACCCGTATAACCCAGATGTTCAGCGACTTGAGCTTGATGCGCGAACGTTAAACGGTTGTCGTAACGGCGCAGTTCAATATGCAATGCAAAGCGAACACGCCATAAAAAATCTTGGCACTCAACGAGCTCACGATATTCAGCATCGGTCAGAAAGCCGTATTTGCTCATCTCTAACAAAGAGGTCGCGCCGAAGTGGCGACGCGCAACCCAGCTCAGGGTATGGATGTCTCTGAGCCCTCCCGGAGTCGATTTGATGTCCGGTTCTAAATTATAGGTGGTGTCGTGGTAGCGAGCATGACGCTCTCTCTGTTCTTGAATCTTGGCTTTGTAAAACGTCTCACTTGGCCAAAATGAATCGGAATGAATCTTCAGTTTTAGTTCTTGGAAAGTGTCTTCACTACCACATAACAATCGCGACTCTTGTAGGTTGGTCGCGACGGTTAAATCATCGATGCCGATATCGAGACACTCAGTAATAGTTCGCACAGCATGGCCAACTTCGAGCTTTAAATCCCAAAGTAGAGTAATGAATTGACTGACCTTTTCACCAAGAGCTGGTGGTAGTGTTTTTTGCGAGACAATGAGAATATCAATGTCAGACAAAGGATGCAGTTCGCCACGACCATAACCACCCACTGCGACAAGTGAAATATGAGGCAGTTTGTTGAATCCGAAATTTTCCCACAAACGATTGAGAAGTAAATCCATGTATTCGGAGCGCAGTAGAACCAAATCGGTGACGGGATGGTGGTTCAGAAATTCATTTTTTTGATACTGCGTGAAGATCTCGAGCTGATTTTTTAATTCGCAGATTTCAATTTGTTCGTCATTGAACGTAAGAGGGCATTGATAAGGCATAGTCTGCTATCCGTGCAAGCAAATGAGAATAGTAAACAATTTAACAGAAGCTGATGGAAAATCGAAATTGAGTGGATAAAAAATATCCTCGACAATGCGAGGATATTTTTAAAAGGCTGATGCGCTCAGTTCGGTGAACTAAGCGTTCTTCATGATACGTGGGATTGTATCATCGCTGCGCAGTGTTAGTACTTCACAACCAGTATCAGTTACAACCAGAGTGTGCTCCCATTGAGCCGAGTTCTTGCTGTCTGCTGTGTATACTGTCCAGCTATCTTCGTCATCAAGACGACAGCCAAACTTACCCGCGTTGATCATTGGCTCGATAGTGAAGCACATGCCTGCTTTTAGCACGGTGCGATCGCTGTTCTTGTAGTGAACTACTTGTGGATCTTCGTGGAATTCAGAACCAATGCCGTGACCACAGTAATCTTTAACAATAGAGAACTTAGCGCGTGGGTTGTTCTTGTTGTTTGTTTTGATGTACTTCTCGATAGCAGTACCGATTTGACCAAGTTGAACACCTGGCTTAACTTGGCGCATGCCTTCGTAAAGTGCTTCTTGAGCAACCATGCACAGACGCTTGTTTGCAGGTGAAACCTCACCCACTAGGAACATCTTAGAGGTGTCACCGTGGTAGCCTTGAGGGCGAGTACTAAGATCGGCATTTGCGTCATCAGGGATGATAACTGTGATATCAACGTTCAGAATGTCGCCATCTTTGAGTACCGCAGGTTTGAATTGACCTGTGCTACCCGTCTCGTCTTGTGACGCGGGAATGCCGTGACACACAATATGATTGATAGACGTACAGATAGACTTAGGGAAACCGTGGTAATCGAGTGGCGCAGAGTATGCACCTCTTTCTAGAGCGTACTCATGACAAAGCGTATTGAGCTCTTCCGTCGTGGTACCCACTTGGATGTGAGGTTCGATCATCTCAATAATGTCAGCGGCCAGCTTGCCGGCGACGCGCATTTTTTCAATTTCTTCAGCAGTTTTAATTTTTACAGCCATTGCATATCTCTTAATTTGGTAGCACCTAAGTGTGCATATTGGGGTTATTCTATCAGTGCAGCATTTTAGCGCAACATTCCCATGCCCATACATTGCTGGTGGATACTGCTCAACGTGAGTGAATCGTGATCAATTTATTGAGACAGAAGTGAATGAATAGCGACACTATTTATAGGTGAAATTCGCCGATAGGGATCAGTATAGCAGTCGCCATTTTTAGAATTTTTTCTAGCCATAGATAGACAAAATATGGTATAAAGCGCGCCGGACATCAGGACTGTTTTCTCCAATTGGCGAAATAAGCTTTATGTCCACTAACTTATTTCTTTAAATCACACACATTCCGACACATGTTCCGGGGTGCCTCAACAACACAGATAACGGCTGAAAAGTGGTTAGTTGTTAGGGGTCGGATTCATGGGGGATGTGGAGGCCTAACCCCATAGAGGATTTTAAAATGGCAACTGTATCAATGCGCGATATGCTTAAAGCTGGTGTTCACTTCGGTCACCAAACTCGTTACTGGAACCCAAAAATGAAGCCATTCATCTTTGGTGCTCGTAACAAAGTACATATCATCAACCTAGAAAAAACTGTACCAATGTTCAACGAAGCTCTAGCAGAAATCGCTAAAGTTGGTGAGAAGAAAGGTAAAGTTCTTTTCGTTGGTACTAAGCGCGCTGCATCTGAAGCTGTTAAAGAAGCTGCTGTAAACAGCAACCAGTTCTACGTTAACAACCGCTGGTTAGGCGGTATGCTAACGAACTACAAAACTGTTCGTCAGTCTATCAAGCGTCTGAAAGAACTTGAAGCGCAAGCTCAAGACGGTACTTTCGACAAGCTAACTAAGAAAGAAGCTCTAATGCGCACTCGTGAAATGGAGAAGCTAGAGAAGTCTCTTGGTGGTATCAAGAACATGGGCGGCCTACCAGACGCTCTATTCGTAATCGATGCTGATCACGAACACATCGCAGTTAAAGAAGCAAACAACCTAGGTATCCCAGTTTACGCTGTAGTTGATACTAACTCTAACCCAGACGGCGTTGACTTCGTTATCCCAGGTAACGACGATGCAATCCGTGCAGTACAGCTTTACCTAAACGCTGCTGCAGACGCGGTTAAAGAAGGTCGTAACAAAGACGTTGCTGCTGTAGCTGCTGAAAAAGATGGTTTTGTAGAAGCTGAATAATAGCGGCTCTGAATCACGCTTGGCTTAGCTAATATAGATTTTGAAATCTTTATTAAATGTAAGCTAAGTTATAGTTAGATCGGGGGCCTCATTTTGGCCCCTGATTTTTACCTTATTTTCGAATCAACCGAGGAATAGAGAATGGCAACTGTAACTGCTGCTCTAGTTAAAGAACTTCGCGAGCGCACTGGCGCTGGCATGATGGAATGTAAGAAAGCGCTTGTAGAAGCAAACGCTGACATCGAACTAGCAATTGAAAACATGCGTAAATCTGGCGCAGCGAAAGCAGCTAAGAAAGCTGGTAACGTTGCTGCTGAAGGCGCAATCATCATCAAAGAAGAGAACGGTGTAGCTGTTCTTCTTGAAGTTAACTGCCAAACTGACTTCGTAGCAAAAGATGCTAGCTTCACTGCGTTTGCAGAAGAAGTTGCAGCTGCAGCAGTAGCTTCTAAAGCTTCTGTAGAAGAGCTACAAGCACAGTTCGAAGAAACTCGCGTTGCTCTAGTTGCTAAAATCGGCGAAAACATCAACATCCGTCGCGTAGCTTACGTTGAAGGTGCTGCACTAGCTTCTTACCGTCACGGTGAGAAAATCGGTGTTGTTGTAGCTGGTGAAGGCGAAGCTGAAACTCTTAAGCACGTTGCTATGCACGTTGCTGCTTCTCGTCCTGAGTTTGTTAACCCAGAAGACGTACCAGCAGACGTAGTTGCTAAAGAGAAAGAAGTTCAAGTTGAAATCGCTATGAACGAAGGCAAGCCTCAAGAGATCGCTGAGAAAATGGTTATCGGCCGTATGAAGAAATTCACGGGCGAAATCTCTCTAACTGGTCAAGCTTTCATCATGGAACCTAAGAAAACTGTTGGCGAAATCCTTAAAGAAAAAGGCGCTGCAGTATCTAACTTCGTACGTCTAGAAGTTGGTGAAGGTATCGAGAAAGCTGCTGAAATGAGCTTCGCTGACGAAGTTGCAGCGGTACAAAAAGGTTAATCCTTAGCGTATTGTTTGAAAAAAGACCGTGGCAAATGCTGCGGTCTTTTTATGAATAGTGAACTATTTTTGAAGGCAACGTTAGTGGTTATGAATGCAAACTGACTTACTCAGTTTTTATCCATGACTGTTAATCATCAACTCTTTGGAAGGTAAACTCCATGACTACGAACCCTAAACCAGTGTATCAACGTATTCTGTTAAAACTTAGCGGTGAAGCGCTACAAGGCGAAGAAGGTTTTGGTATTGACCCAACGATCCTTGATCGTATGGCTCAAGAAGTAAAAGAATTGGTTGAACTAGGCGTTCAAGTTGGTGTTGTTATCGGTGGCGGTAACTTGTTCCGTGGTGCTGGTCTTGCTGAAGCTGGCATGAACCGCGTTGTTGGTGACCACATGGGTATGCTTGCAACAGTAATGAACGGCCTTGCTATGCGTGACGCGCTGCACCGTGCTTACGTAAACGCACGTGTAATGTCTGCAATTCCTCTAAAAGGCGTGTGTGACGATTACAACTGGGCAGACGCAATCAGCCAACTACGTCAAGGTCGCGTTGTGATCTTCTCTGCTGGTACTGGTAACCCATTCTTCACTACTGACTCTGCTGCATGTCTACGTGGTATCGAAATCGAAGCTGACGTAGTTCTAAAAGCGACAAAAGTAGATGGTGTATTTACTGCTGACCCAGTAGCAAACCCAGACGCAGAGTTGTATGATACGTTGTCTTACAACACGGTTCTTGATAAAGAACTTAAAGTAATGGACTTGGCTGCATTTACGCTAGCACGTGATCACAAAATGCCAATCCGTGTATTTAACATGAATAAACCAGGCGCACTACGTCGCGTGGTTATGGGTGAAACTGAAGGTACATTAATCAGCGACGCTGACTAATTTTTCGGGCTTACTGAGGTGTTGTACCTTGGTAAGCTTATCCTTATCACTCCAAATAAAAAGCTTTCTTGAAGAAAGAACATAATCAAGGTGAAATTGTGATTAACGAAATCAAAAAAGACGCTCAAGAGCGCATGGTAAAAAGTGTTGATGCACTAAAAAACAGCCTGCAAAAGATTCGTACAGGCCGTGCGCACCCGAGCCTACTTTCTGGTCTTACTGTTGAGTACTACGGTGCTCCAACGCCTTTGACTCAAGTAGCTAACGTTATCGCTGAAGATGCACGTACACTAGCTATTACAGTGTTTGATAAAACACTGACTCCTCTAGTTGAAAAAGCAATCCTGACATCTGACCTAGGCCTAAACCCTATGTCTGCTGGTACGGTTATCCGTGTTCCACTTCCACCGCTAACGGAAGAGCGTCGTAAAGACCTAGTTAAAATCGTTCGTGGCGAAGCTGAAGGTGGCCGTGTTGCTATCCGTAACATCCGTCGTGACGCGAATGGCGATCTAAAAGCACTTCTTAAAGATAAAGAAATCTCTGAAGATGAAGATCGTAAAGCACAAGACGAAATTCAAAAGCTAACTGACGCTGCGGTTAAGAACGTAGACGAAGTTCTAGCTGTTAAAGAAAAAGAGTTGATGGAAGTTTAATTTTCCATATTCTTTTCTTTCCGGAAAAACGCTGTACTCACGGTGCAGCGTTTTTTTATGCTACTCTGTTCGACTATTAGAATTTGATTCACTCTTTTATGCATAATTCTCAAGCGTTCACAGACTCTCTTCCTAAACACATTGCTATCATTATGGATGGTAATGGTCGCTGGGCAAAAGCTCAGGGCAAGCCTCGCGTCTTTGGCCATAAAAACGGTGTTCAAGCCGTTCGTAAAACTATCTCTTCTGCAGCCAGACTTGGCATTAAAGCCGTTACTCTTTTTGCATTTAGTAGCGAAAACTGGCGTCGTCCTGAAGAAGAAGTCGGTATCTTGATGGAACTGTTTATTTCAGTGCTGTCGAGTGAAGTTAAAAAGCTTCATAAAAATAATCTACAACTTCGTGTTATTGGTGATAAAAGTCGTTTCAATGATCGACTACAAAAGAAGATAGAAGAAGCGGAAGCTTTGACTAGCACCAATACGGGTATGGTTATTAATATTGCAGCTAACTACGGCGGTAAGTGGGATATTCAGCAAGCAATGACCTCTATTGCTCAACAGGTAAAGTCTGGTGATATTAATGTAGATGACATTGATGAAGCTATGATTACACAGCACCTGACAATGGCAGATATTCCTGAAGTCGATCTACTTATCCGTACCAGTGGCGAATGCCGCATTAGTAATTTTATGCTTTGGCAGTTGGCTTACGCCGAAATGTATTTCACTGAACAATTCTGGCCAGACTTTAATGAAGACAGCTTAGTAGAAGCTGTGACTTGGTTTGTTAACCGTGAGCGTCGTTTTGGATGCACCGGTGAGCAAATTAAAGCTCTGATGGACAGTTAATAAGGATTTTTTGGTTTGAAACAACGAATTATTACGGCGTTGATTTTAGCTCCCCTAGTTATTCTAGGTATTTTCGAGTTATCACTTCCTACATTTATTCTTTCACTAGCGGTAATCTCGCTATTGGGTTTTTGGGAGTGGACTCAGTTTGTTGAAAGCAAATCACGTTATGTAGCGTTGATTCCAACGGTTGTGGTAAGTGCTGCAAGTTTTGCTTTTATCCCTTTTGATGCATTTAGCCTTAATAACTTGTCTACTGCTCACTACGCCATTCTAACGATTGGCTCGATTTGGTGGGTAATCGCGAGTGGCATGGCGGTGACTTATCCTAAGTCTATGCCTGCATGGAAAGACTCTTCTCTTCTTCGTCACGCCTTTGGTGTGCTGACTCTGCTGCCATTCTTCTGGAGTGTGGTTATCCTGCGTGCTAACGGTATCGATGCTGATCCTTACCACGGTGCTAAACTGGTGATGTTTGTTTGCTTGCTTGTTTGGGCTGCAGATAGCGGCGCATACTTTTCAGGAAAGAGTTTTGGTAAGCGTAAAATGGCACCAGCGGTAAGCCCTAATAAGACGATTGAAGGTCTTATCGGTGGCATTATTACTGCGGTGATCGTGGCTTGGATCTTTGCTGACTTGTTTGACATCCAATTCACAAGCCCACTTCACATGATTGTTATTACCCTTGTGACCGTTGTTATTTCTGTTCTAGGTGACCTTGTTGAAAGCATGTTTAAGCGTGTTTCTGGGGTGAAAGACAGCAGTAATCTGATTCCTGGTCATGGTGGTATACTAGATAGAATAGATAGCTTAACGGCTGCATTCCCTGTCTTTGCTCTGCTTTATTTAGCATTCTAATAAAAAAGGGCAGTGATTCTGCCCTTTATTACATTTCTACGGTCATATGTGATGCGAAATCTAACTATCCTTGGCGCTACCGGCTCAATTGGTGCAAGTACACTAAAAGTCGTTGAGCAAAACCCAGATCTCTATTCAGTGGTTGCACTGGCTGCAGGCTCGAATGTTGAAAAGATGCTGGCGTTAGTTGAAAAGTGGCAACCAAGCTATGTTGCTATGGCTTGCTCTGATGCAGCGTCTCAACTGACTGAAGTGTTGTCCGTGAGTTACCCTAACGTAAAAGTACTTTCAGGCACTGAAGGCATGTGTCAGGTTGCTTCTCTAGAGGAAGTGGACACGGTAATGGCCGCGATTGTTGGTGCCGCTGGTTTACTTCCTACTATGTCTGCGGTTAAAGCGGGCAAGCGTATCTTGCTTGCAAACAAAGAAGCTTTGGTGATGTCTGGGCAGTTGTTTATCGACGCCGTGGAAAAATACGGTGCAGAGCTGCTTCCTGTCGATAGCGAGCATAATGCTATTTTCCAATGCCTTCCGCAGAACGTACAAACTAACCTAGGCCGCTGTAACCTTGAAGAAAACGGCATTAACCATATTCTTCTGACTGGTTCTGGTGGTCCTTTCCGTTATACCGATGTGGCTGAACTCGAATCAGTGACTCCTGAACGCGCAATTGCACACCCTAACTGGTCTATGGGGCCTAAGATCTCTGTCGATTCTGCGACTATGATGAATAAAGGGCTAGAGTACATTGAAGCGAAATGGCTATTTAATGCTTCTCAGGAGCAGTTAAAGGTCATCATTCACCCGCAGTCTGTGATTCACTCGATGGTCCAGTACAAGGATGGCTCTGTACTTGCTCAAATGGGCGAACCGGATATGGCGACGCCAATCGCTTTGACGATGTCTTACCCTGAGCGCACTGAAGCGGGTGTTAAGCCTCTGGATTTCACCAAAGTGGGCGAGCTTACTTTCCTAGAACCCGATTTTAGCCGTTATCCATGTTTAAGATTAGCGATTGAAGCGTGCTACCGAGGTCAGCACGCTACAACCGCAATTAACGCAGCAAACGAAATTGCAGTCGATGCTTTCTTGAACAATCGAGTGAAATTTACCGATATTGCCGTCATTAACGAGCATGTTATGAGCAAAGTATGTGAACAACATAACTCTGAGGGCTTAGATAGCTTGGAAAGCCTTCTCGAGCTCGATAATATGTCTCGTCAAATAGCCATTCAATTTATTAAAGAGCAGCTAGCATGAGTGGAATTCTGTGGAACTTCGCATCCTTTATTGTAGCGCTTGGTATTCTGGTCGCTGTCCATGAGTTTGGACACTTCTGGGTTGCTCGTCGTTGTGGTGTGAAAGTTGAGAAATTCTCGATTGGTTTTGGTAAATCGATCTGGAGCAAAGTAGGCCGAGATGGTACGGAATACAGCTTGTCCGTGATTCCATTGGGCGGTTACGTAAAAATGCTCGACGGTCGTGTCGATGACCTATCAGAAGATGAGCAGCAGTACGCGTTTGATAAAAAGCCATTGTGGAAGCGAACCGCGATTGTTGGCGCTGGACCAGCGTTTAACTTCATCTTTGCTGTGTTTGCATATTGGTTAGTATTTTTGATCGGTGTGCCTGCAGTTAAGCCCGTGATTGGTGAGGTAACTCCACAATCTATTGCTGCACAAGCCGGAATTGAAACTGGAATGGAACTTAAATCTATTTCAGGAATCAAAACCGCAGATTGGGAATCAGTCAATATGGGGTTGATATCGCACATTGGTGATCAATCCATGACAGTGACGGTTGCTTCTCAAGACGACATCGGCTTTGAGCAACAAATGACATTGGATATTTCAGACTGGTCGTTCAACCCAGAAACTGAATCTGCAATGACAACGCTGGGCTTTAGACCGTATTCTCCAGAGATATCGACCGTACTGGCTCAAATCATTGATGATGGCGCTGCATACGATGCAGGTCTTGAAGCTGGCGATAAAATTGTTGAGATTAACGGGCAACCTATTGAACAGTGGCAGTCGGTTGTTGAGTTAATTCGTGCTAATCCAATGACATCATTGGACTTGGTCGTATTGCGAAATGGTGCCGAGCAGTCATTGGTTATGACACCAAAAAGTCGAGAGCTTTCTGATGGTTCGACAATCGGCTATGCAGGTATTGCTCCGGAAGTCGCAGAATGGCCAGAAGATTATCGCTTTGAGTTACAATTTGGTGTAATTGAGTCTGTAGGAAAAGCATTTGATAAAACAGGTCAAATCATTGGATTGACACTGACAATGCTTAAGAAGCTCATCGTTGGTGATGTTGGCTTAAACAACTTGAGTGGCCCTATTTCAATCGCTAAAGGTGCAGGTACAACCGCCGATTATGGTCTGGTTTACTTCTTGGGCTTTTTGGCTCTGATTAGTGTTAACTTAGGGATTATTAATTTGGTTCCGCTGCCTATGCTTGATGGCGGACATTTGCTGTTTTTCGCTATTGAGGCCGTTACTCGTAAACCGGTACCTGAGAAAGTTCAGGAAATGGGATACAGAGTGGGAGGGGCAATCCTCTTCTCATTGATGGCTCTGGCAATATTTAACGATTTTACTCGTCTGTGAATGGTTTCTCACAGGCATTGGTAGTAGCAAGGAATAATTAGAATAAGTATGGCGATTAAGCAAATTCTGTTCGCAAGTCTATTGGCCACTAGTGTGGCTGCGAACGGAGCACAAAACTTTGTAGTTCAAGATATCAAGATCGAAGGTTTACAGCGTGTTGCACTTGGTGCAGCTCTACTGAAAATGCCAGTACGTATTGGCGATGAAGTAGATGAAAGCGATGTGTCTGAGATCATTCGTGCATTGTATGCTTCGGGCAACTTTGAGGACGTTAAAGTACTTCGTGATGAAGGTGTATTGATTGTTCAAGTTCAAGAACGACCGACCATCGCAAGCATCTCATTCTCTGGTAATAAAGCGATTAAAGAAGAACAGCTTCAGCAGAACCTAGATGCGTCTGGTGTTCGTGAAGGTGAAGCCCTTGACCGTACTACGCTGAGTAACATTGAAAAAGGCCTTGAAGATTTTTACTACAGTGTTGGTAAGTACAACGCGACAGTAAAAGCGGTTGTGACACCTCTGCCACGTAACCGTTCTGACCTTAAGTTTGTGTTTACTGAGGGCGTATCCGCTAAGATTCAGCAAATCAACTTTATCGGTAATGAAGTCTTCTCTGACTCTGAACTGCTTAGTCGTTTCAATCTGAATGTTGATGTTGCATGGTGGAATTTCCTTGCGGATGAAAAATACCAAAAGCAAGTATTAGCCGGTGATATCGAAGCGCTGAAATCTTACTACCTTGACCGTGGTTACCTTAAGTTTAAGGTTGACTCTACGCAGGTGGCGATCTCTCCAGACAAAAAAGGTGTTTACATCACGCTTGGCCTCGATGAAGGCGAAGCCTACACCGTTAAAGATGTCTCTTTCCGTGGTGAATTAATCGGTCGTGAGGCTGACTTCGAAGCGTTAGTGCCATTCGAAGACGGCGATACGTACAACGGTTCTTCGGTAACGTCTTTGGAAGAGAACGTAAAACGAATTCTTGGTGAATCTGGCTACGCGTACCCACAAGTTCGCACGATTCCTGAATTTGACGATGAGACCAAAGAAGTGTCGTTGGTTATCAATGTAGAAGCGGGCAGCCGTATCTATGTTCGTGATATTCGATTCACGGGTAACAACTCAACGAAAGACGAAGTACTGCGTCGTGAAATGCGTCAAATGGAAGGCAGCTGGCTTAACTCTAAGTCCATTGATACCGGTAAGAGCCGTCTTAACCGTTTAGGTTTCTTTGAAACGGTTGATGTACAAACAGTGCGTGTTCCTGGCAGTGAAGACCAAGTTGATTTGGTTTACAACGTTAAGGAAGCGAACTCAGGCAGTATCAACTTTGGTGTCGGCTACGGTACTGAATCTGGTGTGAGTTTCCAAGTTGGCCTGCAACAAGACAACTTTGCGGGCTCTGGTAACCGTGTTGGCGTAAGTGCCATGATGAACGATTACCAAAAAAACGTGAGCTTAGACTACCGTGACCCATACTGGAACCTGGATGGTGTGAGCTTAGGCGGTAAGATCTTCTACAACGAATTTGAAGCCTCTGAAGCGGGCATCGTCGACTATACCAACCAAAGTTATGGTACGAGCTTAACCTGGGGTTTCCCTATGGATGAGCTGAACCGCATTGAGTTCGGTGTTGGCTATACGCACAACAAGATCGGTAACGTACCGACTTATATCCAGGTTGAACAGTTTGCGAGAAGTATCGACCAATACGGTGATGAGCACATCTTAACTGATGACTTCGATATCAATATCTCTTGGACGCGTAACAACTTGAACCGTGGTTTCTTCCCAACAGAGGGTAACCACCAACGTGCTTTCGCTAAAATGACGGTACCAGGCTCTGATGCTCAGTACTTCAAAATGCAGTACGATGTAAAACATTACATCCCGCTGACCAAAAAGCATGAGTTCACACTATTGATGCGCGGCCGATTAGGCTATGGTAATGGTTATGGTCAAACAGATGGTAACGATAACTTGTTCCCATTCTACGAGAACTACTACGCAGGTGGTTTTACAACCCTACGTGGTTTTGGCTCTAACTCAGCTGGCCCGAAAGCCGTTTACGGCAGCAGCACAGGTAATAACCCAACCTATGATACCGCTACTGATGATTCAGTGGGTGGTAACGCGGTTGCCTTAGCAAGCTTAGAGTTAATTGTACCAACGCCGTTTGCTTCTGATGAAGCGCGCAGCCAAATTCGTACCAGTGTCTTCTTCGATATGGCAAGTGTATGGGATACCGAGTTCGTAGACCGTGGCGCACCTAACAGTGGCGGCCAGTACTACTACGATTACTCTGATCCAACAAATTACCGTTCATCTTATGGTGCAGCCCTTCAATGGATGTCACCGATGGGCCCACTGGTTTTCTCTCTAGCGAAACCAATTAAAGTTTACGAAGGTGATGATGAGGAATTCTTCACATTCACCATTGGTAGAACTTTCTAATATTTAAAGGACAATATTTTGAAAAATATGATTAAAGCAGCAGGTTTAGGCCTTGTAGTTCTTAGCTCTTCTTTCTTTGCAACAGCTGCTGAAGCTGCGCAAAAAGTGGGTTATGTAAACACTGCACAAGTATTCCAGGCTCTACCTCAGCGTGAAGTTGTTCTTCAAAAAATGCAGGAAGAGTTCAAAGACAAAGCAGCTGAGCTACAGAGCATTCAAGCTGAAGCTAAAACGAAGATTGAAAAGCTTAAGCGTGATGGCGAGCTACTAGGTCCTGACGAAGTTGAGAAGCTACGTATCGAAGTAGGCCAACTAGACAGCAAGTACAAAATCAAAGCTCAAGCACTAGAAAAAGCAAGCCAACGTCGTGAAGCACAAGAGAAGCAGAAGCTATTCAAAGTGATTCAAGATGCTGTAACGAAAGTTGCAGAGAAAGAAGGCTACGACATGATCGTTGATATTCAAGCTCTGCAATACGGCAAGCCAGAATACAACATCTCTGAGAAAGTAATTAAAGCACTGAAATAAGTTTTATGAAGAATCTGACTTTAGCCGAATTGGCAACGATTACCGGGGGAGAGCTACACGGAGATGGTACAATTACCGTTTCAGCAGTCGCTCCGATGGATAAAGCGCAAGAAGGTAACATTACGTTCCTTTCTAACGTGAAGTACAGCAAGCACCTAGGTGACTGTAAAGCGTCCGCTATTATGGTTAAAGAGAGTGAGCGTCAACTGTGCAAGACTAACGTGATTGTGGTTAATGACCCTTATGTTGCTTTTGCTAAAGTTGCTCAAGCGCTTGATACTACTCCTGCTCCCGCAGCGGCTATTGCTGATTCTGCTTCAATCTCTAGCGAAGCAACCATTGGACAAAATGTGTCTATTGGCGCGAACGCTGTGATTGAGTCTGGTGTAGTACTTAGTGATGATGTGATCATCGGTGCTGGTTGCTTTATTGGTAAAAATGCAAAAATTGGCGCAGGCACTAAGCTGTGGGCTAACGTAAGTGTTTACCATGAAGTTGTGATTGGTGAAGGATGTCTGATCCAATCAAGTACTGTTATTGGCTCTGATGGCTTTGGCTATGCGAACGAGAAAGGTGAGTGGGTTAAGATCCCGCAAGTGGGTTCTGTTCGCATTGGTAACCGCGTAGAAATCGGCGCGTGTACTACCATTGACCGTGGTGCATTAGATGACACAATCATTGAAGATAACGTTATCTTAGATAACCAACTTCAAATTGCTCACAATGTTCACATCGGATATGGTTCTGCTCTTGCGGGTGGTACTATCATCGCAGGCAGCACGACGATAGGTAAGTACTGTATTATTGGTGGCGGCAGTGTGATTAATGGTCACATTGAAATCGTTGATGGCGTTACAATCACCGGTATGGGGATGGTAATGCGCAGCATCACTGAGAAAGGCATGTACTCTTCAGGTATTCCTTTACAGCCAAATAAAGATTGGCGTAAAACAGCAACGCGTGTTCATCGAATTGATGAAATGAACAAGCGTTTGAAAACTGTTGAAAAACTTATCGAGAAGAGCGCGGAATCATAATTCCAGCATTTCTAATAAAAGGCTCGCGTACAGCGAGTCTTTTTCGTTTATAATCCTTCTAATTAAATAAAGAATATATATAGGAATACGACTTTGACTACTGAACAGACAACGATGAACATTACTGAAATTCAGGAACTATTACCTCATCGCTACCCATTCTTAATGGTTGATCGTGTGACTAGCTTTGAAAAAGAAAAAACACTGACTGCGATTAAGAATGTCTCTGTTAACGAACCTCAGTTCACAGGCCACTTCCCACAACTTCCTGTATTCCCAGGCGTGTTGATCTTAGAAGCAATGGCACAAGCAACAGGCCTTCTAGCATTTAAATCTTTTGGTGCGCCTTCTGGCAACGAGCTTTACTACTTTGCAAGTGTTGATAAAGCAAAATTCCGTAAGCCAGTAGTACCTGGTGACCAACTGGTTATCGAAGTTGAATTCTTAAAAGAACGTCGTGGCATCGCATCGTTTAATGGTGTTGCTAAGGTTGACGGCGTAGTTGTATGTTCAGCTGAACTTAAATGTGCTCGTAGAGAGTTTTAATATGATTCATGAAACAGCGAAAATTCACCCGGCAGCAGTAATCGAAGGTGATGTAACTATCGGTGCTAACGTGACGGTTGGGCCTTTCACTTACATTGCTGGTAACGTGACAATTGGTGACGACACTGAAGTGATGTCGCACGTTGTGATCAAAGGTCACACAACCATTGGTAAAGAAAACCGTATCTTCCCACACGCTGTTATCGGTGAAGAAAACCAAGATAAGAAATACGGCGGCGAAGACACAACAGTTGTGATCGGTGATCGCAACGTAATTCGTGAAGCGGTTCAAATCCACCGTGGTACGGTTCAAGACAAAGCAACCACAGTGATTGGTGATGACAACTTACTTTGTGTTAATGCTCACGTAGCGCACGATGTTATTGTTGGTAACCACACTCACATTGGTAACAACGCTATTCTTGGCGGTCATGTAACGGTTGGCGACTACGCTGGTGTTATGGCACTTTCTGCGATTCACCCATTCTGCTCAATTGGTGCTTACGCATACATCGGTGGCTGTTCTGCAGTTGTTCAAGATGTACTGCCGTACGTGCTTGCACAGGGTAACCACGCGGCTCCATTCGGCCTTAACCTAGTAGGCTTGAAGCGTAACGGATTTGAGAAACCTGAAATTCGTGCACTACAGAAAGCGTACAAAGAGCTATACCGTTCAGGTAAAACACTTGAAGAAGCGAAAGCGGCTTTAGTGGAAATGGCAAAAGAGTTTACTTCGGTAGTTCCTATGCTTGAAATGCTAGAGAACTCTGAGCGCGGTATTATTCGTTAATACTCGATGTGGTTATGTACCAATCCGCGTAAGTATGACAATAATTACTTAATCAGATTGGTATAACAAAAAGATCGCTAATCATTAGGCGATCTTTTTTGTTTTAGGCAAGAAGGGAATTGGAAAACTATGGCACAGCAAGAAACAGCAACCAACAGCACAGACTTTGTTTCGATTGAACCACTGCGCGTAGGTATCGTTGTCGGAGAACTCTCTGGTGACACGCTTGGCGAAGGTTTTATCAAAGCAATCAAATCGCAGTACCCGAACGCTGAATTCGTGGGTATTGGCGGACCAAAAATGAAGGCGCTTGGTTGTGAGTCTCTTTTCGAGATGGAAGAGCTGGCTGTCATGGGCTTAGTTGAAGTACTTGGCCGTTTACCTCGCTTATTAAAAGTGAAAGCAGAGCTGGTAAAGTATTTCACTCAAAACCCGCCAGATGTGTTTGTGGGTATCGATGCGCCTGACTTCAACCTAAGACTTGAACTCGATCTTAAGAACGCCGGCATTAAAACGGTTCATTACGTGAGCCCTTCCGTGTGGGCTTGGCGTCCTAAACGTATCTTTAAAATCGACAAAGCAACCGACTTGGTTTTGGCCTTCCTGCCATTTGAGAAAGCGTTTTATGATAAATACAACGTTGCCTGTGAATTTGTTGGTCACACGTTAGCTGATGCTATTCCTTTAGAACCAAGCAAACAAGATGCACGTGAGCTGTTAGGCTTAGATCAAGACAAGCAATGGTTAGCTGTATTGCCGGGTAGTCGTGGTGGTGAGATGGGTTTGATTGCTCAACCATTTATCGAAACTTGCCAACGTATCAAGCAGAAGTATCCGGATATCAATTTTGTTGTTGCGCTCGTTAACGAACAGCGTAAAAAGCAGTTTACTGAAATCTGGCAATCGACCGCACCTGAGCTTGGATTCACGTTAGTCGAAGATACGGCAACCAACGTGATTACCGCCGCTGATTCTGTGCTCTTGGCTTCAGGTACCGTGGCTCTTGAATGTATGTTGCTTAAACGCCCTATGGTGGTTGGTTACAAAGTAAATAAGCTGACGGGTTACATTGTTAAGAAATTGGCGATCACTGAGTTTGTGTCACTGCCGAATATTTTGGCTGGTGAAGAGATCGTGAAAGAGCATATTCTTGAAGAGTGCCACCCAGACTTTTTGTTCCCGTCTGTCGATAAAATGCTATCAGCCGATAACAGTGCCTTGATCGAACGCTTTACCGAGATGCATCACTGGATCCGTAAAGACGCAGACAAACAAGCCGCTAACGCAGTATTGAAATTGATTGACCGACCTTTTGTTGAAGCATAAAGCGCTTACTTACAGAATATTAAGAGATTAGTTATGGCAGTAAAAGAGAAAAAAGAGCTTCCTCCATTTGAATACCCGCAAGGCTACCAGCTGTTTGCTGGCGTGGATGAAGTAGGACGTGGCCCTTTGGTTGGCGACGTGGTGACTGCTGCGGTTATCCTCGATCCAAACAACCCAATTGAAGGCTTGAACGACTCAAAGAAATTATCTGAGAAAAAGCGTCTTGCGCTGCTTCCAGAAATCAAAGAGAAAGCTTTAGCGTGGTCTGTCGGTCGTTGCTCTCCACAAGAAATTGATGAGTTGAATATTCTGCAAGCGACGATGGTAGCTATGCAGCGCGCTATCGCAGGTTTGAGCGTTCAACCTGATATGGCGTTGATAGATGGAAACCGTGTCCCAGAACTGCCGATGGATGGTCTTGCGATTGTGAAGGGTGACTTGCGAGTGGCTGAAATCAGTGCGGCGTCTATTATCGCAAAAGTCGTTCGTGACCAAGAGATGGAAGATCTTGATAAACTTCATCCAGAGTTTGGTTTTGCTAAGCATAAAGGTTACCCGACCAAAGCGCATTTCGAAGCGATTGAAAAACATGGTGTAACCGAGCATTACCGCAAGAGCTTTAAGCCAGTAAAACGTATTCTTGGTATAGATTAGAGCTTTACGTTAACTAGAGCTTGGCATCTAATAAAGTTGCTAACTTGTATTAGAAAAAAATAGAATACACACAGTTGTAATCCTAGGCTCAAACCTAGAACTCAGGAAAAATAATGTCAGATCCAAAATTTGTTCACCTACGCGTACACAGTGACTTTTCGATGGTGGATGGACTATCCAAGGTGCCACCATTAGTTAAAAAAGTCGCTGAAATGGGTATGCCTGCTCTAGCATTGACCGACTTTACCAACCTGTGTGGTTTGGTGAAGTTTTACGGTACTGCCCATGGGTGTGGGATTAAACCTATTATTGGTGCTGACTTCTTGATGCAGTCTCCGGAGTTCGGTGACGAGTTGACCAAGCTCACCGTTATCGCAACGGACAACAAAGGTTATAACAACCTAACGCTACTTATCTCGAAAGCTTACCTTCGTGGTCACGTTCAGCATCAGCCTGTTATTGATAAAGAGTGGCTGATTGAGAATGCTGAAGGCCTGATCATTTTATCGGGTGCGAAGGAAGGTGAGATCGGTAAAGCGTTACTGAAAGGTAACCGTGAACTGGTTGCAAGCAATGTCAAGTTTTACAAAACATACTTCCCTGATCGTTTTTACCTTGAGCTGATTCGTACCGGACGTCCGGATGAAGAGTCTTACCTGCACTTTGCGTTGGAACTGGCTGAGCAGGAAGACTTGCCTGTTGTTGCAACCAACGAAGTAGTATTCCTAACTGAAGACCTGTTTGATGCCCATGAAATCCGCGTGGCAATTCATGATGGTTTCACTATGGTCGATCCTCGTCGTCCTAAAAATTACAGCGCGCAACAGTATCTTCGTAGCGAAGAAGAGATGTGCGAGTTGTTCTCCGATATCCCTGAAGCACTTGAGAACAGTGTTGAGATTGCTAAGCGTTGTAATGTAACGGTTCGTCTGGGCGAGTACTTCCTGCCTAACTTCCCAACGGAAGGTTTGGCGATTGAAGACTTCTTGATCAAGAAATCTGAAGAAGGCCTTGAGCGACGTCTAGCGTTCCTATTCCCAGATGAAAAAGTGCGTGCTGAGCGCAGACCGGAATACGATGAGCGACTCAAGATTGAGCTCGAAGTTGTTAACAACATGGGTTTCCCAGGTTACTTCTTGATCGTAATGGAGTTCATCCAGTGGTCAAAAGACAACGATGTGCCAGTAGGTCCTGGCCGTGGTTCTGGTGCCGGCTCTCTAGTCGCTTACGCCTTGGATATCACCGATCTCGATCCACTTGAATACGATCTACTTTTCGAACGTTTCTTGAACCCAGAACGTGTATCCATGCCCGATTTCGATATCGACTTCTGTATGGATAAGCGTGACCAAGTTATTGATCACGTGGCTGAAATGTACGGTCGTGATGCCGTTTCTCAGATCATCACCTTTGGTACCATGGCGGCAAAAGCGGTAATCCGCGATGTAGGCCGTGTACTGGGTCACCCGTTTGGTTTCGTCGATCGAATTTCAAAGCTTGTACCGCCAGATCCGGGTATGACGCTAGAGAAAGCATTCCTTGCTGAACCTGCATTGCCAGAGCTTTACGATGGCGATGAAGAAGTTCGTGAGCTGATCGATAAGTGTCGCATCCTTGAAGGTTGTACGCGAAATGCCGGTAAGCACGCGGGCGGTGTTGTTATCTCACCCACCACGATCACCGATTTTGCGCCAATCTATGCCGATGCAGAAGGTAACTTCCCAGTAACGCAATTCGATAAGAATGACGTTGAAACCGCCGGTTTGGTTAAGTTCGACTTCTTGGGTCTACGTACTCTGACCATCATCGATTGGGCGTTAGGCCTTGTAAACCCTCGCCTGAAGAAAGAAGGCAAAGAGCCGGTTC
Organism: Vibrio sp. 10N.286.51.B11; assembly: GCF_041469245.1. Taxonomy (NCBI): domain Bacteria; kingdom Pseudomonadati; phylum Pseudomonadota; class Gammaproteobacteria; order Vibrionales; family Vibrionaceae; genus Vibrio; species Vibrio sp. 10N.286.51.B11. Next base: position 144,186 of record NZ_JBFRKI010000009.1, read on the forward strand.
GTATCGAGTCGATTCCTCTTGATGACCAAGCGTCATTTAACCTATTACAAAATTCTGAAACCACCGCGGTATTCCAGCTGGAATCGCGTGGTATGAAAGACCTTATCAAACGTCTACAGCCCGACTGTTTTGAAGATATTATCGCATTGGTAGCCCTGTTCCGTCCGGGTCCTCTGCAATCAGGCATGGTAGATAACTTTATCGACCGTAAACACGGCCGTGAAGCGGTTTCTTACCCTGATGAAACGTGGCAACACGAATCGCTGAAAGAGACGCTAGAACCTACGTACGGCATCATCCTGTATCAAGAGCAGGTAATGCAAATCGCACAGATCCTTGCTGGCTATACGCTTGGTGGAGCGGATATGTTGCGTCGTGCGATGGGTAAGAAAAAGCCAGAAGAGATGGCAAAGCAGCGTGGTACCTTTAAAGAGGGTGCTGAAGCCAATGGTGTTGATGGCGAGCTGGCCATGAAGATCTTTGACTTGGTAGAGAAATTTGCGGGCTACGGCTTTAACAAATCTCACTCCGCAGCATATGCACTGGTTTCTTATCAAACGCTATGGCTGAAAACGCACTACCCAGCGGAATTTATGGCTGCGGTAATGACGGCAGATATGGATAACACCGAGAAGGTTATTGGCCTTGTTGATGAATGTTTCCGTATGAAGCTCAAGCTTTTACCACCAGATATCAACTCGGGTCTGTACCGCTTTAACGTGGATGAAGATGGCGCGATTGTTTATGGCATCGGTGCGATCAAAGGGGTCGGTGAAGGCCCTATTGAAGCGATTATTGAAGCGCGAAATAAAGGTGGTTACTTTAAAGACTTATTCGACTTCTGTGCACGTCTTGATCTGAAGAAGGTTAATAAACGTGTTATCGAAAAGTTGATTCTATCCGGAGCCTTAGATAGATTAGGTCCTCACCGAGCGGCGATGATGGCATCTTTGAAAGATGCGGTGAAGGCAGCGAGTCAACATCACCATGCCGAGTCTTTTGGTCAATCTGATATGTTTGGCGTGTTGACCGACGCTCCGGAAGAGGTTGAACACAAGTATACCCAAGTGCCTAAATGGCCTGAGAAGATTTGGCTTGAGGGTGAACGTGAAACGCTTGGTTTGTATTTAACGGGTCACCCGGTTAACGCTTACATCAAAGAGTTAGCGAAATACACTAGCTGTCGTTTGAAAGATGCCACGCCAACGCGTCGTGACCAATCACTAACAATTGCAGGCTTGGTGATTGCTGCGAGAGTGATGACGACGAAGCGCGGCACGCGAATTGGTTTGATGACACTTGATGACCGTTCGGGCCGAATGGAAGTGATGTTGTTCTCGGATGCGCTCGATCGCTACGCAGAATTGCTCGAAAAAGACAAAATTGTGGTCGTTTCCGGACAGGTCAGCTTTGATGATTTCAATGGCGGGCTTAAAATGTCCGCGCGCGAGGTCATGGACTTAGGAAGCGCCCGTGAGAAATATGCTCGTGGGGTGTCGATATCTATCAACCAATCCCAAATTAACGGTCAATTTTTTGAACGCTTTAGTCAAATCTTAGAACCTTATAGAGCCGGAACGGTCCCAGTCAATGTATACTACCAGCGTGCCGACGCTAGAGCGCGGTTAACATTGGGCACAGAATGGCGCGTGACGCCAAGTGATACATTACTAGACGAATTAAAACAGCTGCTTGGAAATAGCCAAGTAGAACTCGAATTTAACTAAAATTTAGCTTCGCGAATGCGGAGCTGAATCAACAAGGATTCATAGATGAGCCTGAACTTTCTAGAATTTGAAAAGCCTATCGCTGAACTTGAAGCAAAAATCGAAGCGCTACGTGACGTTTCGCGTCACGGTGGTGACACAGCGGTAGATCTAGACAAAGAAATCGAACAACTAGAGAAAAAAAGCTTAGAGCTTAAACAGAAAATCTTTAGTGACTTAGGTGCATGGCAGGTAGCTCAACTTGCTCGTCACCCTCAACGTCCTTACACCAAAGATTACCTGGAGCATGCATTCACAGAGTTTGAAGAGATGGCGGGCGATCGCGCTTACGCTGACGACAAAGCTATTGTGGGTGGTATGGCTCGTCTAAATGGCCGTCCTGTTATGGTTATTGGTCACCAGAAAGGTCGTGAGACTAAAGAGAAAGTGATCCGTAACTTTGGTATGCCAAAGCCAGAAGGTTACCGTAAGGCGCTACGTCTAATGGAAACTGCTGAGCGTTTCAACATGCCTATTATTACTTTCATCGACACAGCGGGCGCATACCCAGGTGTTGGTGCTGAAGAGCGTGGTCAATCTGAAGCTATCGCTAAAAACCTAAAAGTGATGGCTGGCCTTTCAGTTCCTGTTATCTGTAACGTTGTGGGTGAAGGCGGTTCTGGTGGTGCACTAGCGATTGGTGTTGGTGACTACGTGAACATGCTTCAGTACTCTACGTACTCAGTAATCTCTCCAGAAGGTTGTGCTTCAATCTTATGGCGCGATTCAGATAAAGCACCACAAGCAGCTGAAGCGATGGGCCTGATTGCTCCTCGTCTTAAAGAGCTTGAGCTTATCGACGAAATCATTCCTGAGCCTCTAGGTGGCGCGCACCGCGACCCTGCACAAACCGCTCAAAACATGAAAGACATGTTAGTTAAACAGCTAGAAGAGCTAGAGCAGTTTGATAACGAAACGCTGCTTGAGCGTCGTTACCAGCGTCTAATGAGCTACGGCTACTGCTGATAACTTGCCTTAGCGATAAGGCTAGCTATACGAACAAATGATGAAAGGGTTGGACTCAGTGCCAACCCTTTTTTATTATTAAAACATTATCCCTTAACACACGATCTCTTGGTTTATTAGCCTCATGACACACTTAATTGATACCTTCACATCTGTACTTGATCAAAGCGCGCTTAAGCCTTGTCGGTTGATCGTCGCTTTCAGTGGTGGTGTCGATTCACGAGTGTTGTTGGAGTTGGCTGCCCAATTCGCTAAGTCCCATCACATCGATTGCTGTGCGGTACATGTTCACCACGGCTTAAGCAACAATGCTGATTATTGGGCAGAGCAGTGCAAAACATGGTGTGATGCTGTGTCGGTATCCTTGTTCATTGAACGAGTCTCGCTAGATATTAGCCGTGGAGAAAGCGTTGAAAAGCTGGCTCGAGACGCGCGATACCAAGCCCTTAAAAAGCATATTAGACAAGGTGATGTGTTAGTGACAGGCCAGCACATCGATGACCAAGTCGAGACCTTCTTGTTAGCTCTTAAGCGTGGCAGTGGTCCGAAAGGGCTCTCTTCAATGGCGAAAGTGATGCCATTTTCAGGTGCTCATATCGTTCGCCCACTGCTGTCGGTGACGAGAACGGATATTGAAGGGGCGGCGCGCGATATGGCTTTAACTTGGATAGAAGATGAGAGTAATCAAGACGTTCGCTTTGACCGTAATTTTATTCGTCATCAAGTCACTCCGACACTGACCGAGCGTTGGCCTAGTTTTCGAGAATCGGTCAGTCGTAGTGCTCAGCTATGTGCAGAGCAAGAGTTACTGTTGGATGAGTTGTTAGAATCTCACTTACAACAAGCTTTGACTGAGAAGCACAGCTTAAGTATTGAGGTATTATCTCAGCACTCTGATTTACTGCGTGCACGCTTATTAAGAATGTGGCTGAGCCGCTGTAATCAACCGATGCCGAGCCAAAAGCAGCTCAAACTTATATGGGATGAGGTGGCATGTGCTCAGGCAGACGCCAACCCTAAGCTGGTGTTGAATGAGGTTGAGGTTAGACGTTTTAATCATCAGCTCTATGTCGTCAAAGAGACCAAAGACTTGTCGAACTGGCAAAGTGATATCTCGATGGAAGAGAGCTTAGTTTTGCCTGACGGTTTAGGGGAACTACACTTAACTTCAGCGGCGAGTGATGGTGTATCTAACCACTGTGATGCGCAACATTTTAGTCTCAACACAACGAGAGGAACACTGCGAGTGATATTTAACCCTGAGGGATTGTCAGCACACCCTGTTGGGCGCGGTCATAGCAGGAAGCTTAAGAAGTTGTTTCAAGAGTACCAAGTACCCAGTTGGTTAAGACGCAGAACGCCGATATTAATGGATGGCGATCGAGTGATCGCTGTTTTAGGCTTATTCGTAGATAAAAACTACGAAGGTCAAGATTGTGAAGCGCTTTGGAGCAAGTAGAAAAAGTTTATGTCACAATTCACCGTCACTTTAATAAAAATAATTAATGGAATATGCAATGAAGAAAATTACACTAGGATTAGTTCTTGGATTTGGACTATTGAGTGGTAACGCTCTGGCGGCTGATGTTGCTGCGGGTCAAGCTAAAGCAGCAATCTGTGCGGCATGTCATGGTGCAGACGGTATCGCAGTGATCCCTGGCTATCCAAACCTTAAAGGTCAAAACGAGCAATACATCGCTTCATCAATTAAGGCCTATAAGAATGGCCAGCGCACCGGCGGTTTGGCCGCTGTAATGCAGGCTCAAGCTTCAATGCTGAGTGATGAAGACATCGCGAATCTAGCCGCTTACTACGCAAGCCTTAAGTAAAACCTTCTCAAAGCGCTGATTAAACAAGATGATAAATTTCGAGCCAGAGCTTTAAAGCTCTGGCTTTTTTCATTGAATGTTTACTATAGCTAACCGATAATGAGCCATTCGCACAGTTTAAGGGATGAACATGAAAAAGATTGAAGCCATTATCAAGCCATTCAAACTTGATGATGTACGTGAAGCACTTGCAGAAGTGGGTATTACGGGTATGACAGTATCTGAAGTTAAAGGCTTTGGACGTCAAAAAGGTCATACTGAGCTATACCGCGGCGCAGAGTACATGGTCGACTTTTTACCTAAAGTGAAACTAGAAATCGTTGTGACCGACGAAGTGGCTGACCAATGTGTTGATACCATCATTGAGACGGCTCAAACAGGTAAAATTGGTGACGGTAAGATCTTCATTACTGAAGTTGAACGTGTGGTACGTATTCGTACTGGCGAAGAAGACGAAGACGCCGTATAAAAAAACTATTACCCTAAAAGGAGCGTTTATCGCTCCTTTTTCATCTCTGGTAGGGTGCTGTATGTTTAAGAAAACCATCATTGTTATCACGTTATTGATAACGCTTGCTGTCGTTAGTTTTCATTTTATCTTCGTGATCCCGAATAAACCCAACCTGATCATTTCCTCTCAAAGTACCAGTAACGACATCTACAGTTGCTACCAAAACTCTGCACCGAAAGCGATTGATGTGTCTGATGGCTTAGACATTACGGTGTGGAATATCTACAAGCAAAACCGAAATAATTGGCAGAGTGAGTTAAATAAGCTGTCGGCAGGTAGCGATTTAGTCTTGCTGCAAGAAGCTAGTATGACAGAAGGACTTCGCCAATGGGTAATGAGCGGACAGTGGGGAAGCACACGTGTTAATGCGTTTGAGGCCTTTGAGCAAAGTGCTGGGGTACTCAACCTAGCAACCCATTTACCGATTGAAGCGTGTGCTTATACTCATGAAGAACCTTGGCTTCAACTGCCTAAATCGGCGCTTTGGTCGCGTTACCAACTAAACAATGGCGAAGAGCTGGCTGTGATTAATATCCACGCTGTGAACTTTACCTTTGGTACGGAAGATTACGAGGCTCAGCTCAAGAGCTTAACTGACAATCTGCAAAAGTATCGTGGGCCGGTTATTTTTGCTGGGGACTTTAATAGCTGGAGTGAAGCTCGCTTTGCTGTATTGAAAGATGCGTTGGAGAAGGTTGGTTTGACGGAAGTTGCCTTTGAGCCAGATAACAGAACTCAGTTCATTACAGGACTGGTGCTCGACCATGTGTTCTATCGAGGGCTAGAGGTAGAAAAAGCAAAAGCGCCCATTACGGACGCTTCTGATCATAACCCTATGCGAGTGACCTTTAAGGCTAAATAGTGATTAGCTATTAGTCATTGGAACTTAACCATTCGCACGGTGGTTACCTTGGGAAATCTAACGGAACAATAGGCTAGAGAGTCTTCGCTAGCCTTATCTCTTCTACTTAAAAGATTAAAATGTAGAGCGCCCAGATTAGGTAGTAGCCAACCCATGGTAAGCCTGAAATCACAAGCGCTTGCCCGCGTTCAAACTCAGTCCACGTTAATACCGCAGCATAACCTAGCACGATGTACCATGGCAGAAGCAGTGGTAATGAGCTAGCAAACTGTGACCAATCATTAGTTAGCGGTAACTTGATCAAGCCATTTAAGCTGTTCAAGTCGGCAGCGTAGTTCATCACATGTCCATGCTTGAGTATCAGGCTTGCGTAGCTTGCTACATCACCTAAAACAGCTGGGAATATAACAACCGATGCCGCTGCAAACCATCGCCAAAAGCTGTGCTGATGTTGGCTTGGCTTGGTTGCTAGGTTAAACCAGAATGCCAATAGAACGATGGTTAATGTTCGGCCAAATACGTCGCTGATGATTTCACTTGCGAGTAAGGTATTGCTGTCAAGTAACGCCAATTGGTCAGGGTTCGTTTGAGCCAGTTGCTGCGAGAGCTCTGCACTTAACCATGCAAAATCTACATTCGAAAAATAAGCACCCCAAAACAAAAATGGGCTGAGCATTAATACGACGTAGGGTTGCCATCCCCAAGCACTTCGTTGATAAAGCGCTAAGAAACAAGCTGTTGGCGAACGGAATATATCCAACAGCATGACGAGTGGGTTACTTGACGGGTTCATACACTTACCTTAGTTACATCAACATACAGCTTCAGTTTTTGTCCTGGCTGTAGGTATTTTTTGTTCTGCAAAGTGTTCCATTTTACAACATCTGTACTTTTTACTTTGAACTTTGATGCAATACCGCTGACTGTGTCACCTGATCTTACGTTATAAAAGATCGTACGGATGATGGCGCCGTCTGAGCCGTTCTTCCAAATGACCAGTTCTTGACCAACTCTAAGCGTGTCGCGTGGTCCCATGCCATTCCACTTAGCCAGTGATTGATGAGAGACCTTATTTGCGCGTGCAATCGTCCATAGGCTGTCACCACTTCTTACAGTATGGCTGAGCTTATATTGACCACGACTCTTCGACTGTGTGCTTGCTAGGCGGTTTGAGGCGCTTAGGGCGTATGTCTTGTCGTCTTTGGTGGATGTTGGGATAAGTAAGTGCTGGCCAATACGAATATTGTTGTTGCTCAAACCGTTTGCAGAGCGGATCACTTTGCTGGTGGTGTTATATTTGCTTGCCAGTACGCTAATGCTGTCACCAGATTGAACCTTGTAACGCACCAACTTCATGCCTTTGCCTTTATTGGCAGCGACTTCTTTGTTGAATTTCTCAACTGAATCTAAAGGAAGTAATAGTTGTTGGTGTTTCTCTGGTGCCGTTGCCCATTGGTTGTAAGCCGGGTTGTAACCTTGAAGTTCTTTGACAGGAATGCCTGCGTAGTTCGCAGCAATGGCTAAATCAAGCTGTTCTTCAGGGTTAACCAGAGTCAGCACTGGCTTATTCGGGATCGCCGGAATATCGATGCCATACTTTTCTTGGTTGGCAATGACATCTGCTAGAGCAAGCAGTTTAGGTACATAGCTGCTGGTCTCTTTTGGTAAGTCCAAAGAGAAAAAGTCGATTGGCTTGCCAAGCTTCTTGTTCTTGCGGATTGCGCTGTTTACTCGACCACCACCACTGTTATAGGCAGCAATCGCATGATTCCAGTCGCCATCGAAACGTCGGTTAAGATCTGAGAGGAAGTCCAATGCGGCGTCGGTAGAGGCGGCAACATCGCGGCGGCCGTCATACCAAAAGTTCTGTTCAAGCCCGTAGTCTTTGCCAGTGCCTGAAATGAATTGCCATAGACCAGCAGCACTGCCATGAGAGTAGGCAAACGCATCGAAAGAGCTTTCTACAACGGGTAGTAGTGCCAATTCTAGTGGTAAGCCTTTTTCTTCAATCTTAGTCGTGATCAGATACAAGAAAGGTTCAGCACGCTTTGATACTGTTTTTAGATGACTCGGGTGCTTGAGATACCAAGTTCGGTAGTAGTCGACCTTCTTTTGGTCTGGCACTTCCATTTCAAGTTGCATCGCAATGCGTTTCCAAACATCTTCTTGTGTTTGTGGAGTAACGACAGGTGCTTCAACTTTTTGATCTTCTTTGGCTGTTGCTTCTGATGAAACGTTCGCTTGAGAAACTTCTTTAGTAGGAGATGTGTTGGTTTGCTCGGAAGCTTGGTCTGGATTCTCTGACTGAGTTAATTGGCAACCAGAAAGTAGTAATACCAAAGCCCAGCTGTACTTAACTCGCATGTTACAGCCTTTTTAATTAACGGCCGATGATAATACTTGCCACCCCCTATGAGTGACAAGTCTGTATTTGTTAAAATTCGTTCTTCCACGCACGTAAAGCGGTGAATACCGATAAAGGATCGGTCTGCTCGGTGCGATTAGACACTGATTTCACTACACTTGGCTCGGTATAGCGCAGGAAGGGGTTCACAAACTTCTCTTGTCTCAAATTTGTGGGGATGGTCGACTTATTTTGAGCGCGAAGTCGGTTCACTTGGTCGCGATATTGCTGCAAATGTTGGTTATCAGGCTCTACGGCTAATGCGAAAGCGATATTGGCTGCAGTGTACTCATGTGCACAATAAACTTCGGTTTCTTGAGGCAGAGCCGTGATCTTATTCAGTGCATCGAACATCTGTTGTGGTGTGCCTTCCATGATTCGGCCACAGCCCGCAGAGAACAACACATCACCACAAAACAGTTTGGCATCGCCCACATAACCAATATGACCCGCAGTATGGCCACTGAGCCCTAGGACGAGGAATACTTCGCCAAACAGTTCTAATTGATCACCATCATCGACCGGATGAGTTAAGGTAGGGATAGGTTCATTCCTTGGACCGACAACATCCACGCCGGGAAATTGTCTAACGAGTTCTGGAACACCACCAATGTGATCGTGGTGGTGGTGTGTAATCAAGATTGCATCTAAAGTTAGCTCATGGTGTGCCAAGTACTCTAATACTGGAGCCGCATCACCAGGGTCGACGACAGCACAACGGCGATCGCTATTTTGAATCAGCCAGATGTAATTGTCGTTAAATGCAGGTATGCTTTTGATATGTAACATTATTGGTTCTCCAGTCACTATTAGTGCGACAGAATAAGTGAGACAGATTATTGATGAAGCCAGCACGTAGCAGAAAGAAGTTTGAACGTCCTTACACTTGGGCGCAATTGCACAATGGGGACTGGTTGAGAGAATCTATTCAAACTCGACTCGATGAGTGGTGCCCAAAGCTATTTGGTTACCATATGCTCAAGCTCGGTGGCCTCAGTAGTGAGATTTCTAGCTGCACATGCAACATTCAACATCAAGTAAACCTAGATATCCAGAACCCATTACATAATGTGATAGCGGATGGCTATAATTTACCCTTTTTGGAGAAAAGCTTTGATGTTGTAGTACTGAGTCATCAGCTAGATTATAGCAATGACCCGCATCGCTTATTGAGAGAAGTCGATCGAGTGATGATGGACGATGGCTATATCATTATCACGGGCTTCAACCCAATCAGTGTCACTGGGCTTGCCAGTTTGATGCCTTGGCGAAAGAACAGCTTGCCTTGGAGTGGGCGTATGTACACGCCAAGTCGAATTAAAGACTGGTTAGGTGTACTTAACTATGAAGTAATTCATTGTGACACCTACGCGCTGTTTCCGATGAGTAAGTATCAAGCGATGTGGACGTGGTTGGAGAACAGCTTAGGTGGTTGTGCATCCTTCGCCGGAAGCCAATACTTTATTGTTGCTCGTAAGCGTACTTACCCGCTAAAACCCATCAAACCACATTGGCACCTTAAGCGACGTTTCTCGCCTGTTGGGGCAAGTTTTAGAACCAATACGCGCCGTACAATGGATTCAGCCAAAGCGTCATATCCGCTAAAAACAGAAAAAGCCGATTAGTTGTCGGCTTTTCATCTATCAATTCGATTGAGAAATTGTCAATTAGTTTAAGAAATTATAAATCGCTTTCTGAAATGTGCGTCTAATTAAAAAGACGATTAGCTTGGTTGATAGCCCGTATCTTCTAGAGTCGGATTCTCCGCTGCATTTCGCGCTAAATCATCACACATTTCGTTTTCTCTGTGTCCGGCGTGTCCTTTTACCCAGCGCCAATCAACGTTATGGCGAGCGGTTTCTTTATCGAGCCTTTGCCACAGATCGGCATTTTTAACCGGTTTCTTGTCGGCTGTTTTCCAGTCACGCTTTTTCCAGTTATGAATCCACTGTGTGATGCCTTGACGCACGTATTGGCTATCTGTGGTCAGAATCACAGAGCAAGGTTCTTTGAGGGTTTGCAGAGCCACGACAGCGGCGAGCATTTCCATACGGTTATTGGTTGTTAGCGTGAAACCTTCTGCTAGCGTCTTCTCGACTTTTTTGTAGCGAAGTACGATGCCATAGCCGCCGGGACCAGGGTTGCCTAAACAAGAACCATCAGTGAAAATTTCAACTTGTTTCGTCATGATTTGATACTATTACCTCAAGCACATTATCGGCATAGTCTGACACAGTTATCCTTATGAATACCAGTAGCACTCCAGAACAAAGCACGAACGAAAAAAACAGTTCGAACGAAAATAAGCGCATTGTTGTACTCGATACCGAAACCACCGGTATGAATACAGAAGGTGGCCCTCACTATATGGGTCACCGCATCGTTGAAATTGGTGCAGTAGAGATCATCAACCGTAGGCTGACCGGGCGTCATTTCCACGTCTACATCAAGCCCGATCGTGCGATTCAAGAAGAGGCGATTGGCGTTCACGGTATTACCGATGAATTCTTGATTGATAAGCCTGAATACCAAGACATTCATAAAGAGTTTCTCGACTTTATCAAAGGTGCGGAGCTGGTGGCTCATAACGCGCCCTTCGATACGGGCTTCATGGACTATGAGTTTGAGAAGCTCAACCCAGCGATAGGTAAAACGGATGACTACTGTAAAGTTACCGATACCTTGGCAATGGCGAAGAAGATATTCCCAGGTAAAAGAAACAACCTAGATATCTTATGTGACCGTTACGGTATCGATAACTCGCACCGTACTCTCCACGGCGCATTGCTCGATGCGGAGATCCTAGCCGACGTCTACTTATTGATGACGGGTGGTCAAACTTCGCTGCAATTTAACGCTGGTCAACAGGAAGGCGAAGCCGAAAGCATACGAAGAGTAGAAAGTGGTCGAAAATCCCTAAAGGTTTTACGAGCTACGGCCGATGAAGTAGAAGCGCATCAAAGTCGTTTAGATCTCGTCGAGAAAAGCGGAAGCTGCCTCTGGCGTCAGTAGGGAGAAAGTATGTTAAGGGTATTGGCTACCGGTTGCTTATTGCTGTTAAGTTTTGGCTTACATGCAGCAACAGAATCCGTTATGAGTTTATTGGACAACCGTTTTAGAGTTGATCCCAGTATTGAACAAGTCACCTTTGTGATTTATCGAGCCGATAACTCTAAACCTGTCGTTTTGGTTCGCCCTGATGGCAAGAAATACTACTCTTGGCGCAATGCTGATAATGTCCGTTGGTACGAAGAATCGTCCATGGACATTATCTCTATCGACAATCCGATGCCCGGCCCTTGGCAAGCGATAGGTAAAGTTTCCCCTAAGAACAATATCAAGCTGCTGTCTCATCTTGTTTTGGATGCTAATGAGTTCCCAGATAAGTTGTATCAAACAGAGCGCATCAAATTTACCGCTCGACTGACTTCTGATGGCAAGCCGCTGGTGCTGCGCGATTTTCTCGATCGCGTGAAGCTTAAGGTTACCTTTACTAAGTTTGTTGAAAACGAAGAGTCTTTGGTGAGAGAAGCGCGCCCGGTGCCGGTTGTGATGGGCGAGTTTGCCGATGATGGCGCTGATCTTGATGAAAAGGCCGGAGATGGTGTGTTCACTGTCTCTTTGCCAATTGATATCGAGCCCGGTAAATACCGAGCGCGTATTACCTCTGGTAATGGCGTGTTCCTGCGAGCGCAAGAGCAAGAAGTCTTGGTTTACCCAACACCGATCACTAGCACCTTCATTCAATCACGAAAAGAGGGTTTACCTCATACTATTGTGGTGTCTGGTGAACAGGGGATGATCGCACCGAGCTCGTTAGCGGTTCATGTTGAGCACAAGGCTCCTGATGAATATGTGATGTACAAGCAGGGGCAAGCTGAAGTCGACGCAATGAAAGTCGCTTTAGAGGTGCCTTATAATGGCGATTTAGGAATTTATAATTGGTCAGGGATGGTTTATGCCACTGATGCTTCAAGTCAGCGCCCGCTGATTTTTCCAATTACCGAGCAGTCGTACAGCGTTGTTGAAGATATCGACTTAGCAGAGTCACGACGTCTTCAAGAAGAAGCTCTTGCTGAACAGAAGCGTATCGCAACAGAGTTGATGATCCTTCAAAAACGTGAAGATGACAGACAGCGCAGTATGATCATTATTGCGGTGGGTAATGTGGTCGCTATTCTATTGGGCTTATTGATTTGGTTTGTGGTTCGTAAGGTCAAGGCGAAGAAAAAAGCGTTACCTGAGATGCAGCTCAAGGCGCCCAAGTAACTCGCTTAGATGATTAGATTGTCTTGAGAGAATAAGCCGCTAGATAAAGCATTAAAATTTGTGACAACGATGTCATGAACAAAAAAAACGGGACTCATAGGAGTCCCGTTTTTGTTTCTTTTTCTGGCCTTAAGCGACGTTATCAATCGATTGGTCTGGGTACTGAGATTTTGCTGCAAGCTCCTCTGGTGAGAAGTCATCCACGTTAATCGTGTACAGTCTATGTTCCTCAGCGCTAATCAGAAGATTTGCTTCGTCTTGCGTTAAGATACCTTTCTCAAGTCCCAACTGAGCAACAAGATCAAGTCGTAAGAAGGCACGTTTTTGATGTGTCTCTTTGCAGACTTTGTCGAACAGAGGTTCAGCTTGAAGAATCACTTCTAGCGCTTTTTCAATCTTACCTACTGGGTTGTATTCCGTCGCTTCTAGGTATTGGCCGCGACCTATACGAGAGCGTGTTTCGCTTGGTGTTTGTAGAATGTGCGCAACTTTGCTATCGAGCTTGTCGTTTGGAGCACGACGGATACGACCAAATGGCATTAGCACAACACGAAGCAGACGACCAATCACAGGGTTAGGGAAGTTCGCTAAGAACTCATCAATCGCCACTTCAGTCTGACGTAAGCTATCTTGCATCCCCCAATGTACTAACGGTAGATCTTCAGCGTGGCTGCCTTCACTTTCAAAGCGCTTCAACGTTGCTGAACCGAGGTAAAGTTGACTTAAGATATCACCCAGTCTTGCTGATAAACGTTCTCTACGCTTCAGTGATCCGCCTAGAACTGCCATTGAAATATCAGACAGTAGCGCTAGGTTTGCACTGTAGCGGTTTAGCTGTTGGTAGTAACGCTGTGTCTGTTTATCTGTTTTATTTGAAGGTGTTGGCGCATCAGAACCACGACCATCGGTTAAACCAAACCACAAGCTGCGGACTAGGTTGCTCATCGTAAAGCTAACGTGCCCTGCTAACGCTGAATCAAACTTATCAAGCGCATCGCTGCTTTCAGAATAAGCCGCTTCCATTTCGTTCAGTACGTAAGGGTGACAGCGAATCGCACCTTGACCATAGATGATCATTGAACGAGTCAGGATGTTTGCGCCTTCAACCGTAATCGCGATAGGCGAGCCTTGGTAGCCACGAGCTAGGAAGTTCGATGGGCCTAAACAAATGCCTTTACCACCGACGATATCCATCGCATCAATGATGCTGCGCTGGCCACGGTGAGTACAGTGGTACTTAACGATTGCAGAGATAACCGAAGGCTTTTCACCAAGGTCGATGCCCGCAACGGTTAGGTTACTTGCAGCGTCCATTACATAAGCGTTACCTGCAAGGCGTGCAAGTGGCTCTTCAACCCCTTCCATGCGGCCAATAGGCTGTTTGAACTGACGGCGGATACGAGCGTAAGCGCCAGTTGCAAGCGCGGCAGACTTGATGCCACCAGTTGAATTTGAAGGCAGTGTGATACCACGACCAACCGACAGGCACTCAACCAGCATACGCCAGCCTTGACCGGCCATTTTCTGACCGCCAATGATGAAATCGATAGGCACGAAGATATCGTCGCCTTGCGTCGGGCCATTTTGGAAAGGTACGTTTAGTGGGAAGTGGCGGTTGCCAATCTCTACGCCTTTTAAATCCGTTGGGATAAGCGCACAAGTGATACCAAGATCTTTTTGATCACCAAGCAGGCCATCCGGGTCACGAAGTTTAAAAGCTAAGCCTAATACCGTCGCGACAGGCGCGAGAGTGATGTAACGCTTGTTCCAAGTTAGGCGCATGCCGAGTACTTCTTCGCCTTGCCAGTCGCCTTTACAAACCACACCGTAATCTGGAATAGAGCCAGCGTCTGAGCCAGCTTCTGGGCTAGTTAGTGCGAAACAAGGGATCTCTTTACCTTCCGCTAGGCGAGGCAGGTAGTGGTTTCTTTGTTCTTCTGTACCGTAGTGTTGTAAAAGCTCACCAGGGCCTAATGAGTTAGGTACGCCAACCGTCGATGACAATACACTAGAAACGCCTGTTAGCTTCTGTAGAACCAAAGATTGAGCGTAAGCTGAGAACTCTAAGCCGCCGTATTTTTTCTTGATGATCATGGCGAAGAATTTATGGTCTTTCAGGTATTGCCATACTTCTGGTGGCAAATCAGCAAGCTCATGAGTGACTTGGTAATCATTGACCATTTCACACACGATATTTACTGGACCATCTAAAAACGCTTGCTCAGCTTCAGAGAGTTTCGGGTCAGCAATGTTCTGAAGTTTCTTCCATTCAGGTTTGCCTTTGAACAGCTCTGCTTCCCACCATACTGTGCCGGCTTCTAGTGCTTCTTTTTCTGTCTGAGACATCGCCGGTAGAACTTTCTTAAATAAAGAGAGTGCTTTTTGGCTGATCAGTGTCTGACGAATGGTCGGTACAGCAAAGATCGCAACGGCTAATAGATAGCAAAGCCAGCCGGTAACAGCCACGCCGCCAAGCAGTGTTAATGCTACCATTGCGCCGGTTAATACAACTAATGCACGTACCAGACTAACTCTATGGTAAAGACAGACGCCTAAGATGGCGGTCATGCCGAGTAGGGAGAGCAATATGTTCATGATCGATTTCCTTTTCAGAGATCACTTATTGTTATTAAGTTTTAGGTAAGAGGTCTAACCAGTCAAGTGTAAACAAAATATTAAATATTTGTAAAACTCCAAGGTGGGTAAAAAGTGATCTCAATAGAGTTAAAGTTCTAATTGTGAGAGGTTGGTGGCGAATATTTGGACGGATTTACAACGACAAGTTAATTAAGGTGGCAATCTTTGGGCTTAAGTGTCGACACTATTTCATGTTTGTGGGTAAACTCAGCTATAAAGAGGGGAAAACCCTCAGTTCTCATTTCACGCACTTTAAGCTGCGTCAAAAAAAATAAGAGATAAGTCTTATGTACCAAGACCTAATCAAAAGTGAATTAAACGAAGCTGCTGACGTTCTGAATAAGTTCCTGAGTGATGACCATAACATCGCTCAAATTGAAGCGGCGGCAAAACTGATTGCTGACTCATTCAAGCAAGAGGGCAAAGTGCTTTCTTGTGGCAACGGTGGTTCACACTGTGATGCAATGCACTTCGCGGAAGAGCTTACAGGCCGATACCGTGAAAACCGTCCAGGTTACGCTGGCATTGCGATTTCAGATCCAAGCCACCTGTCTTGCGTGAGTAATGATTTTGGCTACGACCACGTGTTTTCTCGCTATGTAGAAGCGGTGGGTCGTAAAGGTGATGTGTTGTTCGGTCTGTCGACTTCAGGTAACTCTGCCAATATTCTAAAAGCGATTGAAGCGGCTCAAGCGAAAGGCATGAAGACTATTGCGTTGACGGGTAAAGATGGCGGTAAAATGGCGGGTTGTGCGGATATCGAAATCCGAGTACCACACTTTGGCTACGCAGATCGCATCCAAGAGATTCACATTAAGATCATCCACATTGTGATTCAGCTTGTCGAAAAAGAGATGGAATAATAGTTTTACAGACATTTGGAGCCCAGCTTTTTGGCTCCATTGGTTTTAATAGGGAGTAGATTAAACCATGTGTGAATTGCTCGGTATGAGCGCGAATGTGCCAACTGATATTTGTTTTAGCTTTACTGGTCTTATGCAGCGTGGAGGCAATACTGGCCCGCACCGCGATGGCTGGGGTATTACCTTCTATGAGGGAAAGGGTTTTCGTACATTTAAAGATCCTAACCCGAGCTGTGAATCTAAGATCGCTGAGTTGGTTCAAAACTACCCAATTAAAAGCCAAGCCGTTGTCAGTCATATCCGTCAAGCGAACCGTGGTGGTGTTAATCTAGAGAATACACACCCTTTTACTCGTGAGCTTTGGGGGCGATACTGGACCTTTGCTCACAATGGTCAATTAACGGATTACGACGATCTGATTAGTGGTCGTTTCAGACCGGTTGGCGAGACAGACAGTGAGCTCTCCTTCTGTTGGCTACTCAAACAACTTGAAGAGCGTTTCCCTGAGCCACCTCAAGATATGGAAGGTATGTTTCGCTTCGTAGCGGAATGTTGTGACCAGCTCCGAGAGAAAGGCGTTTTCAACATGTTGTTGAGTGATGGTGAGTACGTGATGACTTACTGTACTAACCATTTGTACTGGATAACAAGGCGCGCACCTTTTGGTAAAGCGAGCCTGATTGATGAAGATGTTGAGATTAACTTCCAGGAAGAAACTACGCCTAATGATGTGGTTACGGTGGTGGCAACTCAGCCTCTAACAGACAATGAACAGTGGTTTAGAATGAAGCCGGGCGAATATGCGCTGTTTCATTTTGGTGAGCTGATTGGCAACAATCATAAAGCGTTGGAAGATGTCGCTTATGCGCCGAAGAAGGTAGCAAGCCAAGCGCCAACTGAACCATTGAGCTGAGCTAAGTGTCTCGAATAGTATTATTTGAACCCTATAAAAAAAAGGCTGCTTACTGAACTAATGAATCAGTGAGCGGCCTTTTTTTGGATTTGATTTAGTTTCTGAAGAATTACTCTTCTGCGTAACCGTGTTTACCTAATGCCTTACCGTCTAAGACAGCTTGCCCATTTAGCATTGATAAACGATCTTCGGCGAACCATTTACAGACCATAGGGTAAATGCAGTGTTCTTGGGTAAGCACTCGGCTTGCCAGCATATCAGCATCATCATCTTCAAATACCGGTACCTTAGCCTGTAAGATCACAGGACCCCCATCAAGCTCTTCAGTAACAAAGTGGACACTAGTTCCGTGCTCTTTGTCTTGTGCATCAATGGCACGCTGGTGGGTGTGTAGGCCTGGGTATTTAGGCAACAGGGAAGGGTGGATGTTGACCATTTTACCCGCATAGTGACGAACAAACTCTGAACTCAGGATACGCATATATCCCGCAAGTACGATTAAATCGGGTTGGTATGCATCAATCTGAATCATCAATTCATGATCGAACTCTTCACGTGAACCAAAGTCTTTTGGATTCACTGAATGTGCGCCAACACCTGCGGTTTTCGCTCGTTCTAATCCAAAAGCCTCTGCTTTGTTTGAAAAGACAGCCTTAACTGAAGCATCAATCATATTGTTATCACAGGCATCCAAAATTGCCTGTAAGTTACTTCCGCTTCCTGAAACTAACACAACGATGTTTTTATTAGAGTGACTGGTTTTATTTGAGTGATTGTTTTTCATAGAGTGGGTCATACGATTGATTAACTGAATTGTTTACAATGTACCTACATAAACTAAGGTTTTCTGCGGGCTAAATAGCAAAATGAGGACCATTAGGTCCTCATTGATTAACTAAGTAAGTGAGCGTATCACTTATTTAATTTCAACTTGCTCTTCGCCAGCTTCAGCGTTTGCGATCTCACCGATAACCCAAGCGTTTTCGCCTTCAGCTTTCAGTAGTTCAACAGCAGCGTCTGCTTGATCTTTAGGTAGAGCAACAACTAGGCCTACACCACAGTTGAAAGTGCGGTACATTTCGAATGTCTCCACGTTACCTTTCTCTTGTAGCCAGTTGAAGATAGCAGGCCATTCCCAGCTCTTGCCATCAATGACTGCTTTAGTACCTTCAGGAAGTACGCGTGGGATGTTTTCCCAGAAACCACCACCTGTGATGTGTGAGATAGCATGAATGTCATGCTCTGCAATCATCTTAAGCGCTGATTTGATGTAAATCTTAGTTGGTTCTAGTAGGTGCTCACCGATAGTGCGACCTTCTAGTTCTTCATTCTTATCAGCACCAGAAACTTCTAGGACTTTACGAATTAAAGAGTAACCGTTTGAGTGTGGACCACTTGAGCCAACAGCGATAAGTGCGTCGCCTGCTGCTACTTTAGTGCCGTCAATGATGTCCGCTTTTTCTACAACACCAACACAGAAGCCAGCTACATCGTAGTCGTCGCCTTCGTACATGCCTGGCATTTCAGCAGTTTCACCACCGATTAGTGCACAGCCAGCTTGAACACAGCCTTCAGCAATACCAGAAACAACGTCTGCTGCTGTATCTACATCTAGCTTACCTGTTGCGTAGTAGTCTAGGAAGAATAGCGGTTCACCACCTTGAACGATTAAGTCGTTCACACACATTGCCACTAGGTCGATACCAATGGTGTCGTGTTTTTTCAGATCCAAAGCAAGGCGAAGTTTAGTACCAACACCATCAGTACCTGAAACAAGTACCGGCTCTTTGTATTTCGTTGGAAGTTCACATAGGGCGCCAAAGCCACCAATACCGCCCATTACTTCAGGGCGACGAGTGCGTTTAACAGCACCTTTGATACGGTCTACTAGTGCATTACCTGCGTCGATATCAACACCAGCGTCTTTGTAGCTTAGAGAAGAAGTATTACCACTCACGGGATAGTCCTCGAACTTAAGTTGGATGTGAAAACGGCGCTATTCTAACAGGGCTTGAATATGAAGAGCAAACGTTTGCGCGGTTTTTTTTATTAGAATAAAGATTCTGAAATAACCCTAGAGTTCGTGTATAATCTACAGGTTTGTTTAAATATTGCCGGAGTTGGAAATGAAAGTTGTTGAAGTGAAACACCCGCTAGTAAAACATAAAATTGGCCTGATGCGTGAAGGTGAGATTAGCACTAAGCGTTTTCGTGAGCTAGCGACAGAAGTGGGTAGCCTTCTAACATACGAAGCGACATCAGACTTTGAAACTGAGCGTGTGACGATTAACGGTTGGAACGGTCCAGTAGAAGTTGACCAAATTAAAGGTAAAAAAGTAACGGTAGTGCCAATCCTACGTGCTGGTCTAGGCATGATGGACGGCGTTCTTGAGCACATCCCAAGTGCACGTATCAGCGTTGTTGGTATCTACCGTGACGAAGAAACACTTGAGCCAGTACCATACTTCAACAAGCTTGCATCTAACATCGATGAGCGTATTGCTCTAGTGGTAGACCCAATGCTTGCGACAGGTGGTTCTATGATCGCGACTATCGACCTGATGAAAGAGAAAGGTTGTAAGCACTTTAAGATTCTTGTGCTTGTTGCTGCTCCTGAAGGTATCGCTGCTCTAGAAAAAGCGCACCCAGATGTTGAGCTTTACACGGCTGCAATCGATGAGAAGCTAAACGACAAGGGCTACATTGTTCCTGGTCTTGGCGATGCTGGCGATAAGATCTTCGGTACTAAGTAATTCGGTTTCAGCTTAAGTGACTCTAAACAGTTCCTTAACTCGCTGAATTAACCGTATTAATAAAAAGGGAGAGCATTCGATGCTCTCCCTTTTTTGATCTTGTTAGGTTGTGATTCTTTGGAATCTAGCCTTACCGACTCATTAATCGATTTGAGCTTTATCTACCACAGTGTTGTCACCTAGCTCTTCTGGAAGTACTAGGTTAAGTAGAATCGCAACGATACCGCACAAGCTTACGCCCTGTAGGCTAAAGTCACCGATACCAAAGGCCATGCCGCCAATACCAAAGACTAAAGTAATGCCCACAATCACAAGGTTACGTGATTTGTGTAGGTCAACATTGTTTTTGATTAGCGTGTTAAGACCCACTGTTGCGATAGAGCCAAACAGTAGAATCATGATTCCGCCCATTACAGGAACCGGAATCGTTTGAAGTAGTGCGCCTAGCTTGCCAACCAATGCAAGAACGATGGCTGTGACTGCAGCCCAAGTCATGATCACAGGGTTGAATGCTTTGGTAAGCATTACTGCGCCTGTTACTTCACTGTACGTAGTGTTTGGCGGCGCGCCCAGCATTGAAGCGGCAATTGTTGCCACACCGTCGCCAGTAATAGTGCGGTGTAAACCTGGTTTTTTAAGGTAGTCTTTACCGGTCACGTTAGATATCGCAAGCATATCACCTACGTGTTCAACGGCAGGTGCAATCGCGACAAATACCATAAAAAAGATAGCGTTGATGTTGAACTCTGGCGTTGTGAAGTTTGGCAGTGCTAACCAAGATGCTTGCGCTACTGGAGTGAAGTCTACCGCGCCGTATACCAAGCTGGTGATGTAACCCGCAACAATACCACCGAAGATTGGCAGTAGCTTAAGGAAGCCTTTTGAAAACACACTGATGACAATCGTCACTAACAGTGAAATTGAAGAGATCCACAGGGCAGCGTCTGCATCAACAAGCTGAACCGCACCATCGCCTGTCTTACCTAGCGCCATGTTAACTGCAACAGGTGCAAGACCTAAACCGATAACCATGATCACAGGGCCAACAACGACTGGTGGAAGCAGTTTATGGATGAAGCCAACGCCACGAACTTTAATTAACGCGCCCATTAGTACATACACAACACCCGCCGCCATCAAGCCGCCCATGGTTGCACCGACACCCCAAGTTTGAATACCAAACATGATAGGCGCGATGAATGCAAAAGAAGATGCTAAGAAGATTGGCACTGAACGGCGTGTAATAAGTTGGAATAAAAGGGTACCGATACCTGCGCCAAAGAGTGCAACGTTGGGGTCAAGTCCTGTTAGTAGCGGCACGAGTACAAGCGCACCAAATGCTACAAACAGCATTTGCGCACCTTGCAGAGCATTTTTCATGTTATGTCCTTAAAATGGTCGTTATATGAAAAGCGAAAAATAAAATTCGCGGGATTCTATCACTTAGCAATCGATTGCCACACCAAATAGATCAAATTTATTTATCTTAATGATGTTTTATATCCATCTAAGCCCTAGAAATTCAGTTTATAAGTGAGCGATTTATCATGGCCAGGTGATATTTTGTGGTTATTAAACACAGTGGGCTCTATCGACCTTGCCCCTCAATCCATAGTTGCTTATCATCTAGGCACAAGATTTGAATATTAGGATCAGTATGCGCTACATAGCATTGTTGTTGATGGGACTATTAGCCTCTCCGAGTTATGCCTTAACTCAAGTAGATATTTTTAGTGCTGAAGTTGCGATTAACGCTGAAGACAAACAGCCAGAACAAGTGGCAAGAAATACAGGTATGGAGCAGGTATTGATACGTGCGACCGGCCAAACTGATGTCGCTTCGAATGAGACGATTCAAAAGGCGATGCGCAAGAGTTCGCAGTACATGTCTCAAATGAGTTTTGGTGAAAGCAATGACCACTCAACATTGCGTATGCGTTTTAACGGTGCTCAAATCCGTTCGCTATTGACTCAAGCACAGTTACCGTACTGGCCTGACACGCGTTCAAACATCCTTGTTTGGCTGGTGGAAGAGGACAACTACGACAAGAATATCGTGTGGGAACACTCTAACTCACAGTTAGCAGCTAGCTTACAAGCTAACGCAAAAGAGCGTGGCTTGCCTCTAACGCTGCCTGTGGGTGACTTTGACGATATTACGGGTATTGCGACTTCTGATTTGTGGGGTAGCTTTGTTACGCCAATCAGTAAAGCGAGTCAGCGTTATCCTGTTGATGCTGTGTTGGTGATAAAGGCTCAATCTTCAGGCCTACGTTGGGCTCTATACGATCAAAAGCCAAGTCAATTGACGAGTGCACCAACATCGCCTGTAAGTGGTTCACTATCGGGTAACAGCGACACGACTTCTAAGAAGTTAGTTGACCAAATCAGTAACTACTACGCAGGAAAAAGTGCTGTGACGGTAGCGAGTGAGTCATCAGAATCGATTTTAACGCAGTTTATTAGCCTGAATAATGCTCAAGACTTCTTCCAGTTAGAGAACGCACTTAAGCGTCTAAACTCGGTGGCAAGCCTAGATATTCTGAAGATTCAGAACAACGAAGTCACTTTCCGAATTCACTTATTGTCGACTCAACAAGAGTTTGAGCAAGAAGTAGCAAGTATTCGACAAGTCGCGAAGGTTGAAGAATCTTACATTGAGCCTGAAGTGAGCCCTGAATTTGAAACTCAAGACAACACAATGTCTGTAGGTGATGATTCAACAGACGCTGCTGAAGTCGTTGGTGACGAAACTGACTCAGGCGTACAAGTGATTAAGGGCAACGAGATATCTGAGGATGCTGAGCTAACGAATACGCCTGACGCAACGTTAGAGGATTCTAGTACAGAAGATCTAACCATCACTGCGCCAGTACATGCTAAGCCAAGCTTGGTATACGAGTGGGTTCGCTCATAATTGTCAGCTGACATGACTGATTGAAATGAAAACTTGAAAAAAGCCCTGCAAGAGCAATCTCGCAGGGCTTTTTGTTTGTAAGCGGTCAGTTTAAAAGCATGGGCTCAATATTATTGCTCGAACTTAGCTTTCTCTCTCTTTTCTACTTCGGAAAGGCGCTTCAACTTGATGCCTAACTCTTTGGCTCTAAAGCGAGTAAATAAGATATTGCCCGCGAAACCTAGAGTCGTCAGAAGCAGTTCTACAGCCGCTAATAAACGTTCACCATCGTCTACATACAAGATAGTTAATGCGTGTAGGAAATAGAGCATCAAGACGAAATTTGCCCATGCGTGCGTATAAGGTTTTCCTGCTAAAATGCCCGGTAATGGCAATAACAGCGGGATAGCCCAAGCAATCGCCAGTGTGATATTACTGAGATGAGGGTGCGGTGAAAGCGTCATCTGCCAAGCCACCACCCAGAATAACAGTGACAAGTTGCCCGCTAAAGCAAGGTAGCGAAATAGCTTGGTTTTGGGAGACATAGCCTTCTCTGGCATATACATCATTGAGAAATTCCCTTCTGATTTATTGCGATGCGCGCTAGGCGTTTACCTAGGTTTTGCGCCAACTCAATCTCTTCTTTGCTAAGTGAAGCGCTCTCTCCAGTACTGCTTGCACCATAAGGCGTACCACCAGTTTGAGTGGTGTGCAGCGCCGGTTCTGAGTAGGGGATGCCCACGACTAACATGCCGTGATGAAGCAGGGGCAACATCATGCTTTGTTGTGTTGTCTCTTGACCACCATGCAATGATGAAGAAGAGGTAAATACACAACCTGGCTTATCGATGAGATCACCATTGATCCACATTGATGTCGTGCTATCCCAAAAGTGCTTCATTGGCCCGGCCATGTTACCAAACCAAACCGGACTGCCTAGCGCCAAACCATCACAAGATCGAAGCTCTTGTAACGAGGCAATAGGATCGGTTGGTTGATAGCGTGAATCAGGCTGCTCTTCTACCGTGTACACGTCGTTCACCGTTCTTAACATGGCTTCACAGTTTGGGATAGACTCAACCCCTCGTGCAATCTGCCTTGCTAGAGCTTGTGTGTTGCCGTGGCGGCTGTAGTAAAGAACAAGAATGTTAATGCTCATATTGGATTACAGAATCTCTAGCACTTGCTCTGGTGGACGACCAATTTTTGCTTTGTTGTTCGCGACAACGACTGGGCGCTCAAACAGTTTTGGATTGGTTGCCATCGCGGCGAAAAGATCTTCATCAGTGACTGAAGCATCACCAAGGTTTGCTTCTTTGTAGTCCGCTTCTTTGGTGCGCATCATGTCGCGAACACTGTCAAAACCAAGCTGAGTGAACAGCACTTTCAGCTGTTCAACTGTTAACGGAGTCTCTAGGTATTTGATTACCTCTGGCTGTACGCCGTTTTCCTGAAGCACTTCTAGAGTTTGACGGCTCTTTGAGCAGCGTGGGTTATGATAAATCACGACAGACATGGTTCTTCCTCATTATTATTTTTGATTTAGTTGTTTAGCTGAAGCCACCAGGGGTGACTTCTTTTTTGTGTAACGTTGAGCTTTCTTTTTATTCGGGTAACGAGCTGTTACCAGTAAACACTCTATTGTAGCGACAAGAAGCGCTCTCGTTGAATCATTAGCTGATCAATTCGAGCGTCGTAGCGTGCTTGTTTTAGGCTTCCTAATTCTGCGATTTGGCTTGCTTGCGTGTAGTACTGAATCGCTTTGTTCCAGTTGGCTTGCAGTGCCAAAATTTCTGCACGAGCAGCCAGTTCTTCGTCGCTATTACCAAGGCTCGTATTTACTTTTGAAAGTAAGTGCCAGCCATTGGTGTCATTCGGGTTATCGTGCGTGTAACGCTGCAATACGCGAACCGCTTCTTGAAGATCTTCATTTTCAATCAGTGCGTTGGCGTAGTTAATGGTCAGAACCGGGTTGTTTGGTTGACGAACCAGTGCCGATTTAAGTTCTTTAATCGCAATCTCAGGCTGCTTCTTCTCGATGTGCAGATCCGAAATAGCATCTAGATAAAAAAGGTTGGTTGGATCGCTGTTAATCAGCTTGTTCAGGATGGGCTCTGCTTTGTCTAATTTTTTAGAGTCTAGGTAAACCAGTGCTTGGCCATATTCTAATGACGGAACCAAAGCTTTAGGGGCTTTCTTTAGCTGACGCTCAAACCAATCAAGAGCAGCATCATTATTAATGCCAGCATAGCGCGCAACAATGCGGGCTCTTGCTAGGTGGTAGTCCAGAGAGGGAGCCAGTTTCAGTGGCGGGTAACTACGAGCACGAGCACGTGAATCGGTAATTCGGTCTTCTGGTAATGGGTGAGTCAGTAGCATTGGCGGTGGTGTGCTCGCATAGCGATATTCATCAGCTAAACGGCCAAAGAAACGTGGCATCGCATTCACATCAAACCCAGCTTTTGCTAGCGTGTTGATACCAAAGCGGTCGGCTTCTTTTTCATTACTACGGGTGTAGTTGATTTGGCTTTGCATATTACCCGCAGTCGTTGCCGTTAGGGCTGCAATGCCGGCTTCAGGAGCTGCAATTGCCAGTAATACAGAGGCTGCTAGCGCTGCAATGGTTGCTGGAGAGCGGCGCGCTTGGTCTTCCATACTACGCGCTAAGTGACGTTGGGTTACGTGCGCGATTTCGTGCGCTAATACAGAAGCTAATTCACTTTCAGATTGTGCATGCAGGAATAGACCTGAGTGCAAAGCAACATAACCACCAAAGAAAGCAAAGGCGTTGATGTTGCGGTCACGGATCATAAAGAACTGGAAAGGTGTCTTTACATCATTTGCGTTCGCGACCAGACGATGGCCAAGAGTATCAATATATAGATTTAGAACTGGGTCGTTTACGATAGGCTGGCTACTTCTGATGATGCGCATGTAGGCATCACCATAGATAAGCTCTTGGTCGATAGTGAGTGTGCCGCCAGCAGCGGTACCGATATCTGGTAGCTCCAAACTATTGGTATTCGCCATAGTTGGGGTGCTTAATGTAGCTGCGATGCATAAGCAAGCAATTGAGCGAGCGCGTTTAAACATATTAGTCAGTAATACTCCGTTTCTTCTGACAGTAAGACAAGTGCAATGGAAATTGGTTCTTTATCTGATTTAACCTTTGCCAAGTGCGTGCGCTATCATGAAGGAGGATGAATGAATGATGGCGCGTTTTCAAAAACAGATTACAATACGACCCTTATAATAAGCATCGAGCTCAAGAATGACACCTAATATTCTAGATTTACGCCAAGAGCGCTGTCCAATGGCGCTATTATTAGCCAAGCGTCACAGTGTAAAGTTAGAAGTAGGGCAGTCATTGTCAATTTATGTGTCTGATAACAGTTCGATGAAAGATATTGTTACTTATTTGTCTAAGCAAGCCTATGACGTCATCACTGAGGTTTGCTCTAATTACCATCATCTCCTCGTCACTAAAAAGGAATTGCAGTCAGATGCTTGAAATGGTCAATCGTTGGTATAAACGACGTTTCTCTGATCCCCATGCTGTCAGTTTGGTTGCCATCATTCTCTTCGGCTTTATTACGATCTACTTCTTTGGTCACCTAATTGCACCACTCTTGGTTGCGATTGTGTTGGCTTATTTGCTTGAGTGGCCTGTTACCCAACTTCAAAGACTCGGTGTTCCAAGAACGCCTTCGGTGATGTTGGTGATCATGATGTTCTTTAGCGTGATGCTACTTGCGATCTTTGGCTTGGTACCAACCATTTGGCAACAAGTGGGCAATCTAATTAATGATATCCCAAGCATGTATGGCAGCTTGCAAAACTTCATTGCGACGATTCCTGAACGCTATCCAGAATTAGCTAACCTGCAGATCGTTGAGTCCATTATGTCTAACGCCAAGAACAAAGCGTTAGGTTTTGGTGAAAGTGTTGTCAAAGGTTCTCTTGCTTCTCTTGTGAGCTTAGCGACCTTAGCGGTTTACTTGATTCTTGTACCACTGCTTATTTTCTTCTTGTTAAAAGACAAAGAAGAGATGATCAGAATGGCGAGCGGTGTACTTCCTCGAAATCGTCGTTTAGCGACCAAAGTATGGGAAGAGATGAACCAGCAAATCTCGAACTACATTCGCGGTAAAGTCTTAGAGATTTTAATTGTTGGTGGTGTCAGCTACGTAACCTTTGCGATTCTGGATCTGCGTTATTCAGTCTTGTTGGCTGTCGCGGTTGGCTTCTCGGTACTGATCCCTTATATCGGCGCGGCAGCTGTGACTGTTCCTGTGGCGATTGTAGGCCTGTTCCAGTGGGGATTAGAGCCTCAGTTTTACTGGTTGCTTCTCGCTTACGGTATTATCCAAGCGCTAGATGGTAACGTGCTCGTTCCTGTTCTTTTCTCTGAAGCGGTGAACCTGCACCCAGTGGCCATTATTGTTGCCGTGTTAGTGTTTGGTGGACTGTGGGGATTCTGGGGCGTGTTCTTTGCTATCCCGTTGGCAACGTTAGTTAAGGCGGTTTGGAATGCCTTACCGAGTCACGCATTAGACGATGACCCCGAACATCAAAAGTAATTGATCTTGTTATAGAAAAAGGCCGAACATCCATGATGTTCGGCCTTTTTGCTCTTAGCTTAATAATTAGCTTAATAATTAGCTTAATGAGTGTTGCTATTGCCTTAGAAAGTGATGAATCTAAGTCATTAACTCACTCAAATCGCCCTTAAGCTTCTTGATTGAAGTAATCTAGAACCACTTCGTGGTGAGTCTTAGTCTTGAACTTGTTGAAGACATGTTCAATCTGACCTTCTTCATCAATTAGGAAGCTAATACGGTGCAGACCGTCGTAGATTTTACCCATGAAAAGTTTCTCGCCCCAAACGCCAAACTGTTCAGCAACGCTGTGGTCTTCATCAGATAGCAGGGTGAAGTTTAGAGATTTCTTCTCAACGAAGTTTGGTAGACGTTTTACTGGGTCAACACTCACACCTAGAACAACCACGTTTAGGTCATCAAGCTGTGTTTTGATATCACGCAGGCCTTCCGCTTGCACAATACAACCTGGAGTCATTGCTTTAGGGTAAAAATAGAAAAGTACTTTTTTACCTTTGAAGTCACCAAGAGATACGATATTGCCATCTTGATCTGGAAGAGAAAAAGCAGGTGCTGGAACACCAGCCGTTAGCGTATTCATGACATTTCCTTTTTAAAGACTGTTTTTGATAAAGTTGAGAGAGCCTTGGACTGATAGGCTCTGACACAGCGAATCGAATTCTTCTTGTAGCTGCATCAAGTTACATTCTGATTGCACAGAAGCGGTAATAGAGATATGGAATTGGTCGTTGTCGAGTTGAACCTTAGACTTATTGATGGTTCGTGCACTTAACGAATCGAGGCCGATGTTTCGGTCTGCGAAGAACTGGGTAAACTGCTCAGTAAGGCCGATTTTATCATCTGATTCAACGAACACTTCTACTGTGTAAGAGTTCTCAATAACATCATGAGTTGAGGTTCGCTTCATAATCGTAATCAAGTCGTGCTCTTGTCCAAGCAAGGGCAAGGTGGTTTCAACGCGGGTAATGTTGTTTGCCTTTCCAGACAGCAGCATGATAAGCGTAAATTCTTCGCCAAACAGGGCGATACGGCTATCAATAATGTTACAGCCTGATTGGGTGACTAAATGAACCACTTGGTTGCATACACCTGGGCGATCAGTGCCCACAGCTGTGATTACTAGATGTTGAGTCATAAAATCACGTCTCTTTATATTCCATTGATTCATGCATGTTAGCACAGTTAGCTCGTGGAATAAGCGTGCGTGCGGGGCTTTTTATGTGCGACCTTGCTTCGAACATGCAACCAATGATAAGAATATCGAGCGCGTTAAAAAATGAGATAGAGCGATGAGAGCACAGCTTACTTGTTACTGACATCCAGTGATGTGCTATCCGCTAGATTGAGTGCAGGTTACCCAAATTCTAGGTAGAACGCCGTTAGAAGTCGTTTTACCTCAAACATACGACAATATTTAATGCAGATGTTGCCGGTAAGCCACTTTAATGTCTTGTGTTTATTGATTGGCTTACAGTAACATGCAAAAAGAATAAATTAAGGGAGATAGACATGTTTTCAGGAAGTATCGTTGCGCTAGTTACGCCATTTAATACAGATGGTGAAGTGGATTTCGACAGCCTTAAAAAGTTAGTTGAGCACCATATTGCTGCAGGTAGTGATGGTCTGGTTGCGGTTGGCACAACAGGTGAGTCTTCAACACTCACTATTGAAGAGCATGTCAAAGTCGTCAACAAGATCGTTGAATTTGCTGATGGTCGTATTCCCGTTATCGCTGGTACAGGTGCAAATGCAACTCATGAATCTGTTCTATTCAGCCGTTTGTTGAATGGTTCTGGTATTGCTGGTTGCCTGAGCGTAACGCCTTACTACAACAAACCGACTCAAGAAGGTTTGTACCAACACTACAAAGCGATTGCTGAAGTCAGTGACGTTCCACAAATTCTATACAATGTTCCAGGTCGTACTGCGGTAGACTTGTTGCCAGAAACGGTTGCTCGTCTTGCTGAGATCGAAAACATCGTTGCACTGAAAGATGCGACGGGTGATCTCGACAGAATTGCAATTCACCGTGAACTTTGTGGCGAAGACTTTATCTTACTAAGTGGTGATGACTTAACAGGCCTAGAATTTGTTAAGCGTGGTGGCGATGGCGTGATCTCTGTAACGAACAATGTTGCAGCCGCTGATATGGCAACCATGTTCAAGCTAGCAAAAGAAGGTAAGTTTGAAGAAGCGGAAGCGATCAATGAGCGTTTGATGCCTCTACATAAGAATTTGTTCGTTGAGTCTAACCCTATTCCCGTAAAATGGGCGGTTCATAAAATGGGTCTGATTGCTGAAGGTGGCTTACGTCTACCGCTGACTGAACTGTCAGAGCCAGCTCAACCTGTTGTTGCTCAAGCAATGACTGAAGCGTGCATTTACTAAAACGTATGAAGTGATGCCGAAGCGAACCTTCGGCATTTAGGAGTATAAATGAAGTATTCTCACCAGCTAGTGATTGGGTCACTGGCTGTTTTCGTTCTTACAGCATGTTCTGGCAACCCGACTCAACGTCGCCAAGCCAAAGATGATTTCGAATACTTAGAAACACCTGAGTTTTCACAATGGCAATTGCCTGTAGATGCTCAGCCTCAGTTCTACCCAAATTTTGACATCCCAAGCGGTGAATTCAGTGGTGGTACTGGTCGTGAAGTGGATATTCGTCCACCGCAACAGGTTCTTGAACTGATCCCGGGTGCTCGTGCTGAGCGTCAAAACGGTGAAGTGACACTATGGCTTCTTCGCGCAGAAGAGGCAGACCGCGTGTGGCAAACGGCTGTAGATATGCTGGCTCAACGTGGTATTGGTATTCGTGAGCAATCAGAGAATGAGATTGAGACCGATTGGGTAACTTGGGTTTCTGAAGATGAAGACGTAGAGATTGGTAGTCGTTACTCTATCTCTCGCTTCCAAGCAAACAACCGTCATGGCTTCAAGATTAATCTGATTGATTGGCGTGAAGGTACTGAAGAGAAAACAGTAACGGCAACCAATAAAGAGCGTTACAACGCGTTCCTGACCAACCTAGTTATGGCTAAGTACGATGAAAACCTTCGTGCTGAAGCGGCGCTGAAAGCGCAAGAGTTGGTGAAGCGTATTCCAATTTCAATGGGTGCTGACCGTAGTGGTTTCCCTGTGATTATTGCTCGTACGCCATACAATGTATTCTGGCAGCGTCTGCCTAACTTGTTGCCTGAAATGGGCTTTGAGCTTGAAGAACGCAATCAATCTCAGGGTACGGTGAAGGCGAAGTACGCAGCACCAGATGATGAGTTCTGGGAAGAAATTGGCCTACAGCCTATCGACTTAGCGCCAGGCACTTACAACTTCCTATTTGGTGACCTTGGCAACCGTACGTCAATCAACGTAACGGATGCATCAGGTAAGCCAGTAGAAGAAGAGCTGCTTAAGTCTATGGTTCCGGTATTAGCGCATATTGCTGACCAAACCAAAGATGACAAAGAAGCGAAAGCTGAGTAGTCATTCAAGCCGTCACAAGCTGAGTTAAATCAGCCTTGTGATTAGCAAAAGCAAATAAAAAAGAGGACACACTGTGTCCTCTTTTTTATTGTATTCGTTGTCATCAGGCTACATTGGTCAATCAAAATTGGTCAATCAAGCTGATTAGCCAAAGCAAAAGGCTATGCGTCTTTATTGTCTTTGGATTCTTCTTTTTCAGCTTTCTCTTGGTTAAGTTTATCCAAGCGATTGAGCTTATCTAAATCTCGCTCAGTTTTACCACGCCCCGTCAGATCCATATTGGCTGTCTGTTTGAGCGCTGCGATGTTACCCACAACAACGCTAACTACGATGATGATGATAACCCAAGGGTTTGTAAGCCACTCCAACATAAGCGCTCCTAATGACTGATATTCGCTACGAAGCGTGCATAGATCTCGTCTAGCTGCTCCATAATAATCTCATACCCTAATACTGGCTTAGATTGGAGTTGCTTGCCAAGTAAAGTCGGAGATAACTGTGATAAACACGACTCCGATACTTTGCGATGGCTGATATGCCATGGTTCGATCGCCACACCACCCAAATCTTGGCTGTAAGGAAAGAAGAAACCAAATTGTGCAGCATGAACTGATAGCCATTGGTAAAACGATTGCTGGTGGCCAGTAAGGTATTCCCATGGTTCTAATTGCAGATGTATGCCTTCAGGTAAGTGGTTACGAGCAAAGACATCGAAGTCACAACCCCAATGATGACGACTCGCGCCGGGAAGCGCAGACCATCTCAGGATAGCCGATAGCTTTTGTTGTTCGGTCAGTTTTGAAGCATCAAGAGGTTGGCTTTCTGAATCTAATATCGGAGCTTCGCCAGAAAACTTACGGTTCCAAATCAGAGATTGCCTTTCATAGTCGCGAAAGCCACTGGCAATCTCCATTTTAAAACCAGCGAGCTGAGCAGCTTCAATCAAATTATTCAGGTCATTCTTAACCTCACTGTGGACCAAGAAGGTCTTGGTGCCGATCAGGCTAGGCTCTAGATGAGAATCTGATTGTCCGGTAAGCTGCTCTGGTGTCATAACGAGTCTCTCAATAATTGGATGCTATGAATCGCTGATGAAAGACTATTTAGCGAATAGGTTCACTAATGTTCTTTCGTACATGTCAGTTAGCTTTTCTAAATCGGCTACCTTCACGCATTCGTTAACCTTGTGAATCGTTGCATTCACAGGGCCTAGTTCAACCACTTGTCCGCCCATACGTGCAATAAAGCGACCATCAGATGTACCGCCAGTCGTTAGCAGTGCTGGTTTCACATCATTGACGTGACCCACTGCATCAACAATAGCATCAAGCAGTGAACCTGCGTCTGTTAAGAACGGGTCGCCATTGAATGTCCATCTTAGGTCGTATTCGAAATTATACTTGTCGAGTGTCGTTGTGATGCGCTCAACGATGATGTCGTTGCTTAACTCTGTACTAAAGCGTAGGTTAAACTGAACATTAAACTCACCAGGGATCACGTTTGAAGCACCAGTACCCGCACTCACATTTGGAATTTGGAAACTGGTTGGCGGGAAGTAATCATTACCTTTATCCCACTCAGTTGTTGCTAGCTCATTAATAGCAAGCAGAGAGCTGTGTACTGGGTTGTTTGCTAGGTGAGGGTAGGCAACATGACCTTGTGTGCCTTTAATCGTTAGGTCGCCAGTGATAGAGCCACGACGGCCGTTCTTCACGACATCACCCACGAACTCAGTGCTCGATGGTTCACCAACGATACACATATCGATGTTTTCACCGCGCGCCATTAATGCTTCAACAACACGTACAGTACCGTTGATGAAAGGACCTTCCTCATCTGAAGTGATCAGGAAACCAATTGAGCCTGTGTGGTCTGGGTGTTTGGCAATGAACTGCTCGACGGCAACAATCATTGAAGCCAGAGAGCCTTTCATATCAGCAGCGCCACGGCCATGTAGGAAACCGTCTACGATAGTCGGTTCGAATGGCTTAGTGTTCCACTGTTCGATTGGGCCTGCAGGTACCACATCAGTGTGACCAGCAAAAGCAAACAGAGGCGCTTCAGTACCACGACGAGCCCAGAAGTTGGTCGTATCTTCAAATACCATCACTTCGATTTCAAAACCGAGTGCTTTTAAGCGTTCAATCATCAGGTCTTGGCAGCCTGCATCTTCTGGTGTTACCGATTGACGGCTGATTAGGTCTTTTGCCAGAGCCAAAGTTGGGCTATCTGTCATCCTTGAATTCCTTGTTTAAATAAAACGTCTAGTCATTAATTTTTAGGCGCTGATTCACTGATCAACGTCCTGTTGTCTGTCTATGTAAATACAACGATCTAAGCAAAAATAGCCGCGTATTGGTCGGCTTTAAATCCGATGTGAAGCTTACCCTCAACTTTTAAGATTGGGCGCTTGATCATTGCAGGTTGTTCAACAAGCAAAGTCACCGCTTTTTCTTCTGTTAGGGTGTCTTTCTGTTCTTGAGAAAGTTGGCGATAAGTCGTACCACGTTTGTTTAGCACAAGCTCCCAACCTAGCTCAGAGCAGAAGCTTGTTACTAGCTCTTCTGTGATGCCTTGTTTGCGATAATCGTGAAATTCGAACTCGATACCTTCAGCTTCGAGCCATTTCTTTGCTTTTTTAATGGTGTCGCAATTTGGGATACCAAACATGGTGATAGTCATTATTCTTCCTTTGAGTGATTTTATTTCATTGTTATGAGTTGAATCCTATCAGGAAGCAGCAACTCAGACAAAATAGAGTGATGAATATTTCATAGAGTGAAAAAAAAGCGTAAGAAAATGTCACTATTGGAGACTTATTGATCAGCCTCAACATGTTGTCAGCGAAAAAAGAAATAATTGAGCTGCACATATATAGGAGGTGTCAATGGAGTTGAGTCCTGTTTTTGCAAGGCGGCTATATTTAGCATTGTTAGTGGAAAGCCTTGATAGGCCAAATGTGCCTAAACTCATCGAAAAAACGGGGTGGCCTCGTCGTACTATTCAAGATGTACTCAAGGCGTTACCGGGGATCGGTATCGAACTTATGTTTGTTCAAGATGGGCGACGTCATAATGATGGCTATTACCAGTTATCCGACTGGGGGCCATTTGACAGTCAATGGGTTATCCAGCGTAAAGGCGATATAGCAACAAGCCTTGGATTTAGTGCATAAGCCAGCGAAAGCTGGCTTTCTTTTGGGTGTCATAAAATCAAAGCATATCGATATGCCGCTTTAGTTGCTTACTCGCACAGGTAGGCGGTACCAAGCATAGTCACGGAAGTGCTGAAATCTTGGGGTAGGGTAAAGATGACGGTGTCTGCGCCTAGCTCAATGGCATGCGATTTAAGCTCATTCATCGCACCTTGAATCAGGGTGTCATTGGGAAAGAACAAGTAGCTGTACCAATGACCTTCGCTGCCAGTGATTTCCCCTTTATACTCACACTGCTCGATGTTAATCAGGCCGTGGTAATCCATTTGTACCTTGTCCGCTTTACTATGAGGCGTTGATGTGGGTTTGGTACACCCGAGTAACATGCCACTCATAGCCAAAGCGACTAATTCCTTTTTCATACGTTTACCCTGCTATTGCATCAAATAAATCGCGAAGCCTACCCAGCTTGCGAACAGTAGTAACCACGGCAGTTTAGTGGCGTGATTTGATGGTGTTTCAACACTTGTTTCGATCGTGTCTTCTTGGTGTTGATTAGCTTGTTGAGTCTGTTTTTCTTTCTGTACGCGCTTCTTCGCTTTATCGGCTTGGCGGCTGCGTTCTTTTTGCTGTTTCTTGTACAGTGCGATGCCTTTCTCGATACCCTGAGCAATCAGTTTAGTTTGTTCTTTGGTTTGAGCTGGCTTTTGAGTCGCTTTGGCTATCTTCAGTGCTTCCTGTTGAGATTCAACAGAGGGCGTATTAGTTTTGTTTTTCATACTGAGTTCGACAATTAAAACGGATTGGCTACTAAGATAACGCAAAGCTAGTTAAGTATGAATGATTTGCGTTAAAGTGTTGGTTTGAAAATAAGTGAAAGTGAGATTTGTGCGGTACTCCATAGAACAATACGACAAGCACGGCTTTTTGAAAGCTCCAATCTTGCTCTGGCTAGGTTGGTTGTTTCTTGCGAAAGCCTTGGTCGTTTTCATTGTTGCAGGCGCAAGCCGAGAATCGGGAACCGATATTCTTGAGATAATCTACCCAGACCATCAGATGTTTTATGTCGGGATCGCGTTGAGTGTGCCTAGTTTGCTGCTGATGTGGTTATTTGGGCTAAGATCGCCAGATAGAAAGCGCCTTAACAAAGTCGTGTCATGGGGACGTTGGGTTACCATGATGGCTATCTTGGCACAGGGCTCCCATACGATTTATTTAATCTATTTGGATAACGGATGGTTCCGTTGGTCAAATGGCATCACCCTATTGTTGCTGCTGTGGTTAGCGCTTTATCTAACCAATAGCCATGCTGCAAGGGATTGCTTTAAAATGGTTGAGCTCGAAGACTGATTCTCATCAAAACATTTGTCCCATTCCCAATTATACTTAGAAGCTAAAAAATGAAAGGATTAATCTATGCTTAATGTTTCAAATGAGCAGCCTAACGTTCAAAGTGCTATTTTGCCTGAAGCTGGGCCTTTCGCGCTTTACGTTCAACTTAAAGTGAACGCTAATACTGCTAATGTACTAGCAGAAATTCAAAAGCTTCCGACTCTAATCGACGAACTAAACCAAACTCAGCCTGATGCGAACTTAACGGCATCGGTTGCGTTCTCAAAAGCTTTTTGGGATAAGTTCGAGCAAGCAGCGCCCGCTGATTTGATCGACTTCCCTGT
Source organism: Vibrio sp. 10N.286.51.B11 (assembly GCF_041469245.1). Classification (NCBI taxonomy): domain Bacteria; kingdom Pseudomonadati; phylum Pseudomonadota; class Gammaproteobacteria; order Vibrionales; family Vibrionaceae; genus Vibrio; species Vibrio sp. 10N.286.51.B11. The sequence continues at coordinate 179,787 of NZ_JBFRKI010000009.1, forward strand.
GCTGGGTGAAGGTGATACCACCGCGCCGAGCACACTGTCTGATGTTCTGATTCACTGTCATTCAAACCGACATGATCTGCACTTCTTTATCTTGCGTAAATTGCTATCTGAAGTAGCAGCTGATGTTGAAGTGGTTGATGAAACTTATGGTTACCGCTTCCTAGACTCTCGTGACATGACAGACTTTGTTGATGGCACTGAAAACCCGAAAGACGCACAACGTGCTGAAGTTGCTATTGTGCCTGAGGGTGAATTCGCTGGTGGTAGTTATGTGATGGTGCAGCGTTTTATGCACAATCTGCCAGCTTGGAATCGCTTGAATGTGTCGGCACAAGAGAAAGTGATTGGCCGAACTAAACCTGATTCAATTGAGTTAGATGATGTTCCTGCGGCGTCTCACGTTGGCCGTGTGGATATCAAAGAAGAAGGCAAGGGGCTTAAGATTGTTCGCCACAGTCTACCTTACGGTACTGCTACGGGCGACCACGGCTTATTGTTCATTGCTTACTGTAACGTTCGTCATAACTTCGATGCGATGTTAGAGAGCATGTACGGCGCAACAGATGGCAAAACAGACCAACTGCTTCGCTTTACCAAAGCAGTGACTGGCGCTTACTACTTTGCACCTTCAACTGACATGTTGAGTGTATTAACGATTAAGTAAATCACCTCATCTGCAGCAAAGAAAGGGAGCCTCAGGGCTCCTTTTTTATTAAAGCTTTATATGAACTGGTCGATATAAGAGCAATCGTGAGTTTTATTCATCTTTTTGTAAGCGAAGGTCTATGGCTATAACTGTCAATACGAATGTCTCGGCGTTAGTGGCTCAGAGAAACCTCTCTAACGCTAATAACATGCTGAACCAATCTTTGGAGCGCTTAGCTTCAGGGAGCCGTATTAATAGTGCAAAAGACGATGCGGCTGGCTTACAGATCTCAAATCGATTAGAAGCACAGATGAGTGGCATTGATGTTGCTGTTCGAAATGCTAACGACGGTATCTCCATTATGCAGACTGCAGAAGGAGCTATGAATGAAACCACTAATATCATGCAGCGCATGCGAGACTTATCCCTACAAGCGAGTAACGGCTCGAATAGTTCATCGGAACGAATCGCTATTCAAGAAGAAGTCACCGCGTTAAATGACGAGCTGAATCGAATTGCCGAAACCACTTCATTCGGTGGTAAAAAACTCCTTAACGGCAGTTTTGGGCACACCTCGTTTCAAATCGGCGGCAGTTCGGGCGAAGCTGTGCAGATTGGTTTGAAAAGCATGCGTACTGATGACATCAACATGGGCGGCTTTAGCTACGTTGCTAATGGCATGGCCAGTGATTCATGGGAAGTGAAATCAAACCAGAATGATATGACGATGTCATTTACCGATCGTTTTGGCCAGCCTCAAGAGATCACCATTAATGCGAAAGTCGGCGATGACATTGAAGAGTTGGCGACCTACATCAATGGTCAAACGGATCTGGTCTCAGCTTCGGTTAATGATGATGGGCAGCTTCAAATCTACATGTCTGGTGAAGATACCTCTGGCACTATCTCTTTCTCTGGTTCACTCGCGAGTGAACTGTCGATGTCAGCGGGTTACTATGAGTCGGTGAATGACATCAATGTGACGGATGTGGGTGGTGCGCAGCGTGCTGTTTCTATTTTAGATACCGCGATGAAGTACGTGGATAGCCATCGCTCTGAATTAGGCGCAATGCAAAACCGCTTCGACCACGCCATTAACAACCTTGAAAATGTTCATGAAAACTTGGCGACCTCAAACAGTCGAATCAAAGATACCGATTACGCCAAGGAAACGACTCAGATGCTCAAGCAGCAAATTCTGCAGCAAGTTAGCACCACTATTCTGGCTCAAGCGAAGCAAGCACCTAACCTTGCCTTAACCTTGTTAGGTTAATCAATTACTTTAAATCTCATAACACCATTTCAGTTTATTTGGCTTCTTTGGTTAATAAAAACACAAAACCTCGCTCGACGGATTTCTCGACAACTTTAGCGTTTTTCTTATCTTTTTTTGATAAATTTATTACCAGTCACGCTTTCTTCTCCTTTATCGCTATTTCTTTAATTTTATTGTTTTTTTCCTAAAGGTTTCGTCAATTACGCCGTTATTAAAAGTAACTTTGAGAGAACTACTTGGTTTTCCGAGACGTCGGAAACCGCAATACCGGAAAATCAATTGG
>NZ_JBFRKI010000010.1:0-103434 GCF_041469245.1 Vibrio sp. 10N.286.51.B11
ATGCTAATGGTCATTGGGTGTTCACCGCGAGCAGCGCGTTTAATCAGTTAAACGTCGGCGATAAAGTAGAAGAAACCTTCACGGTGTCGTCTGTTGATGGAACACCGTCCACTATCAAGGTGACAATCAACGGTACTAACGACACCGCTACTGTCAGCAGTGCGACCATCGCTATCGATGAAACTGACAAAGCGGTAACGACATCAGGAGCTCTCACCAGTACCGACGTGGATAATCCAGATAACGCATTCACACCGGATTCGATTACTGGCACCAACGGCAACCTCACCATTGGTGCTAATGGCCAATGGACATTCACCGCCAACAGTGCGTTTAATCAATTGAACGTCGGCGATAAAGTCGAAGAAACCTTTACCGTCTCTTCCGTTGATGGCACACCGTCGACCATCAAAGTGACGATTAATGGCACCAATGACCGCCCTACTATCTCAGGTACCTCAAGTGGCGCGGTGATCGAACAGGGCTTGAACACGGCAGGAAACCCCGATGCGACAGGGAGCTTAATCGCGACTGATATAGATAAGTCCGACACCGTTACGTGGGCAATCAATCAACCCCAAGGTCAATGGGGAACGCTGTCGATTGATCAGCATGGTCATTGGCACTATCAGCTAGACAATTCAACCGGCGGTGCCGCGGATAAACTCGCGGCTGGTGAACATCAGTCTGAATCATTCTGGATCACCGCTACCGATTCAACAGGAGCGACAGTCCCTCATAAAGTCGTTATCGATGTGCAAGGCAGCAACGACAAACCAATTGTCAGTGCGTGGACTCAGCTTCCTGCGGGTAAAGAGGATCAACCCGTAACCATCAAGGCTTCTGACTTGCTAACACATGCAAGCGATGTGGATAGTAGCGATGTATTGCACGTGACAAATTTGCAAGCGACACACGGTAGCCTGACTGATAATAAAGATGGCACTTATACCTTCACGCCAGATAAAGATTTCAATGGTGAGATTCGACTCACCTATGATGTGGTTGACGGCCATGGGGGCAGCGTCAGCACTCAAGCTAAGTTTGATCTTATCGCAACTCCAGATAACGCGATTATTACCGACGCACAAGCCAATGCAGACTTACGGGGAGTAACTGAAGATCGCGGCTATATAGATACCCACTACCAACTGCATTACGACGGCAGATTAAACATCCAAGACCCTGATAAGGGAGAGGCACAGTTTGATCCGAATATAGGCTCACAAACCTATCAAGGTATTGGCTACGACACCAAACTGGGTGGGCACATACTGCTCATGCGCGACGGTCACTACACCTATACCCTCGACAACCGCAATATACAGAACTTAGCGCAAGGCGAAGTTAAACACGATTCAGCCATTATACGCTCAGCAGATGGTACAACACACACGATAGAGCTAACGGTTCATGGTACCAACGATGCCCCAACCATCAATGCTCAGTCCCACTCAGTGACTGAAGGTGGAAGCGTTCTAAATGGACAAATGGTTGGCCAAGATATTGATACCGGTGCGGCCTTGACTTACAGCGCACCGCAGATTGATGGCTTGGTGGTTAATCCGGACGGCAGTTATAGCTTCGATCCTGCTCACTCTAGCTATCAATCGTTAGCATCAGGTGTCACGAAGACATTGACTGTTCCAGTAACAGTCACAGACGAGCATAATGCGAGCAGCACTCAAAACCTCTCAATAACGATTACAGGGGTTAATAATTCTGCCGTTATCGGCGGTGTCTATACTGGAGATGTTCATGAAGGGCATACCTATACAGCACCAGATGGTACAATGTCTGGTGGCTACGTCGATGATCGCTCACCAGATCATATGCATGGAAACATCGGCAAATTATGGAACGACGAAATACACACTGATGGTCACCTGAACATTGTTGATCCAGACTCCGGTGAAAGCCATGCCCAAACCGGCGTTTATTACGGCACTCATGGTCGTGTCATACTTCAGAGTAACGGAGATTGGAGCTACTACGCTTCCATAGGCCAAGACGCAACAGGTAGAAAGATTGATCACCTCGGCCAAGGTGAATCGATAACGGATACTGTCACCGTCAAATCGGCTGATGGCACCACTCACGATATTGTTGTCACCGTTCATGGCGATAACGACCGTCCGTATTGTTCTGGTGAAGTGCAACTGAACAACGGTAAAGAAGATCTTGCTCAAACCATCACAGCAACCGAGCTAATCGCTAATACTGTTGACGTAGACGCCAACGATGCAGGTAAGCTCACTATCGCTAATTTGCATGCTGACCATGGCTCGATTCAAGACAATCACGATGGAACCTTCACCTTCACTCCAAGCCACAATTACAACGGCAGCGTCCACTTCACCTACGATGTGAAAGACGCGCATGGTGGTACAACACACACTGGCGCATCAACGACGCTCTCGGCTGTTGGCGATAAAGCCCAAATCGCTGGCGTTGATACTGGTTCAATAACCGAAAACAGCGCGGGTGTCGACATGTCACCCGACTATGCTCACTCAGGCATCGCCACACTTGGCAATACAACACTCTATGCTGATGGCAAGCTGACCATCACAGACCCCGATGTAGGCGAGTCAGGATTTGAACGCCAAGGCAGCAATGGTTACGACTATCACGGCACCTATGGCGATCTAATCTTACTCACCGATGGCACCTGGCATTACCATGCCGATGCTGGGCATCTATCAGGTATAGGTGCTAGACCCACAACGCGTGGCACTGCAATTGACCAGCTTGGTGAAGGGCAAAGCCTAACCGATACGATTACAGTCCATTCAAAAGATGGTACAACACACGATATTGTCATCACCATTCACGGCAGTAACGACAGACCTTACTGTTCATCTGAAGTTGTGCTTGCAAATGGCAGTGAAGATACACGCCAAACCTTAACCACTGCGCAACTATTAGCGAATACCGTCGATGTGGATGCCAATGACGCCGGTAAGCTAACCATTGAAAACCTCCATGTCGACCATGGCTCTATTCTAAACAATGCCGATGGTACGTTTACGTTTACCCCAGAGAAAGACTATAACGGCGATGTACACTTCAGCTATGACGTTAAGGATGCACACGGTGGTGTGACCCACACCGGCGCAACCACCAACTTAGCTGCGGTTAACGACAACCCTGATGTGACGCCTTTAACCGACAGTGTCAGTGAGGGGGCCGATAATCATCACACCCTCAATCTGCTAGTAGGTGCCACAGATAAAGACGGCGACGCTTTAACTATCAGTCACCTTGAATATGCCATCGATGGTCAACCTCAGTCGGGCCAACTTCCAACGGGCATTACCTTAGATGCTGATGGGCATACGTTAATTGTTGATGCCACTGATCCCGCATTTAATCATTTGGCAAATGGTCAGTCGCAACAAATCGCTATCACCTATCAAGTAGAAGATGGCCATGGTGGAAGTACGCAACAAACCGCCACGCTTACGATTGCCGGGACAGATGATAAAGCCACACTGGTTTCTAATGTCATTCAGCTCACTGAAACACAAGCGCTGGATAGTGAATTTAAATTCTATAGAGGCCAGCTTCAGCTAATTGACCCTGATAGTGGTGATAACACTCAGTTTGTTTTTAGCGGGAAGTATTTAGGCCAAGGGGTTGAGCCTGGTCACCTTGATGTTTGGCCTAATGGCACTTATCAATTCAGATTAGAAGCTGTTACCAATCGTCATGCGGACGATCTCATTGGTAGCCTACATGCTGGCGAGTCGATGGAGCTCCCCTACGAAATCGAAACCAATGATGGTCAAAAGCTCACCATTATGGTGAAGGTGACCGGTGAAGATAACCAAGCAAAAATTGAAGTAACGCCCTACTCCAGCCTCAATAATCATGTTTACGAAGATCACACTTCCTTTGGCAATACCACTAATCAGCTCAGCAGTGGTGGCACGTTACACGTGATTGACCCCGATCACGACCAAGCCGGTTTTATTGCACAAACCATCACCACCGCCGAAGGTGGTCGGTTCAATATCAACGCAAAGGGCCATTGGTCATACGATATTGACAATGATAAAGTCCAACATTTAGGCGCAGGGGAAAGCTTCCAGCAAACCTTTACCGTTGAATCTATTGATGGCAGTGCTAAAAAAGATATCACAGTGACCGTTCATGGCACCAATGATGCGCCAATTGCCTCGGCTGAAGTGCGTTTAGCGAATGGCTTAGAAGATAGCAAAATTGTCCTCACCCCAGCACTGCTACTTGCTAACACAACTGATATCGATGATAACGATATTGGCAAATTATCCATTGAGAACCTACACGCCGACCATGGTTCGATATTAATTAATGGCGATGGCACCTTTACCTTTACGCCAGAAAAAGACTATAACGGCGATGTCCATTTTAGCTATGACGTCAAAGATGCCCACGGTGGTGTGACCCACACCGGTGCATCAACAACACTCTCGGCAGTTGGCGATGCTGCGATCTTCGCCGGAGATAAAAGCGGTCAAATAACAGAAGATCGCCACGTACAAGGTGATGCCCAACATACGATATTTGTCACTGGCGTGTTGAATGTTATCGATCCTGATGCCGGTGAAGATCATTTTTACGACACTCGTAATGCCCATGCGATCAGTGATCCCTATGGCGGTCATCTGACCATTGGAAAAGCCGGTGATTGGGCTTATTCGGTTCCCAATGCCAATATTCAGCACTTAGCGGCAGGGCAAGTCGAGCAGGTTCAATATGAAGTAACGACCGCTGGTGGTGATAAACAAATTATTACCATCAATGTGCATGGCACTAATGATAAACCAACAGTTTCTGAAGTTATCGCAGGTGCACATAACATTGATGAAGATGTTGCAAATGCGACCTCTGGGCAAATTATTATCAGCGATGTTGATCATAGCGATCAACATTCTGTCAGTATTGATAGCCAACATCAGCCACAGTATGGTTCTGTTACCTATAATAGCAATACACAAACTTGGGTCTACACACTTAATAACAGCAATAGCCATGTTAATGCTTTAAATAATGGTGAACAATTGACCGATAAGTTTTCTCTATTAGTCGATGATGGACACGGGGGCATTACAACTCAAGAAGTTGAAATGCGCATTGATGGACACAGCGATGTTCCACCAATGCCAACCCTAGTTGCCCCTGCAAAAATTACCGGCAGTGCAGGCAATCAGGACCTGCATGCCTCAATCGGAATTCCTCCAATTATTCACCAAGGAACGCCTACGCCAATGACAGGCTGGGGAATATCAGATCACCACGGACACTCTCTCACTGCATTACACGGTCAATTTGGTACTTTGCATGTCAATCCTGCAACCGGAGAGTTGAGTTACGATTACCAACAAACTTCATCAGGCGTCGTTAAGACACATACAGGAGGCTCTTACGGTAGTGGTACAGACGAAACCGACTCGTTTGTTTTAACCCTAGGAGGCGATCAAAACTCACAAGTCGCGGTGCACCTACATTTGCACTCGCAATCCGTCCATGGAAACAGCGGACATCACATTGACCAAACCACACTAACTGGCATGGATTTATCGCCAATCGCTCCACCACCTCCTCCAGCACCCGGCATGAGCCAAGCGGATGAACCGGATGCCTCTTTCAGCACCCCTGATGAAGTTACTCTTAATTTTGATGAGGTGACGGCAAACCTAGAACATACAGCGATAGGCGAACACGAACAGCGTTCTGGTGCCCATGCTTACCTAGACGCTCTGGGTATTAATGCTGACTCGCCGTCTATAGATTCACCGTCACACAATGTACCAGTAGCGCATGATATCGATATCATTTTCAGTGATGCCGAGAGTGCTTATGGGGCTGAGCAAACTGACGATGGTATGAGTGATGGGCTGTCTCACCATACCGATAACCCATCTATTGATGATTCTTTACACCATCATAATGACGTTGACGGACTGCCTGACATAGACCCAAATAACTAGAACATCACCCCTTCGGTTAGATAAAAAAAGGAGCACGGCATGTGCTCCTTTTTTATGCAAGCCAGAGTGGAGGACTTTACCTCTCTCCAAACGCCACGCTAACATTGGTATAAATCGGTTTCCATAAGTATTGGAACACCGACTTCTCGCCAGTTGTGATGTCTACTTCACCCGTCATACCCGGCAGTATGGAAAAGCTTTCAGGGTTATCACGGAAGTAAGGCGTATCAACCGACACTACAACTTCATAATAGATCTCGCCACGTTCGCTTTGACTTGTGGTCGGTGAAATACTCTCTACCGCCCCTTTTAAAGCCCCAAAGCGGCTGTAATCAAACGCATCAATCTTGACTCGAGTGGGCTGCCCAACACTCACAAAACCAATATCTCTTGGGGACAAACGTGCTTTGAAGTCAGCGTTCCCTCCGACAGGCACAATTTCAACTACCGTGCCACCCGGCTGAATAACACCACCATCCTGCGTGCTTGGTATGCTTTGCACCAAGCCTTGTAGCGGTGACACTAACATAGTGTTCGTCAATTTAGCTTGGCTTGAACGAACTCTAGCATTCAATGCTGATAAGTCAGATACGGCTTTAGAACGATCATCGCTCACTTTAGCTTTCGCTTCCGCCAGAAGCTGTATGATTTTTTGGTCATTACTGTCAGCTTGTCTAATCAATACCGACTTCTTACCACGAGCTTCTTCGATTTTCTGTTCGATACTGGCCAATTTTTGTCGCATTTCAAGCACACGTAAACGTGAAATGTTACCCGCTTTATAACCCTTCTCCAGTATGTTCAACTCTTGCTTAGTCGCATTTAACTCTTTCTCATAACTCGGCAAGGCCTTTTCTACGCTACGAAGCTGCTCTGCAATTTGCTCGCTCTCTTTCTCAAGCACCACACGCTTTTGGAAGTAGAGGGCTTTTTGCGCGTTCAGCTGCGCTTTTTGCTGGCTGACGATCTCTGGGTAATCGACCTCAAACTCAGCAAGGTTAGGCTCACGTTGCTCAAGCAGCGCATTCATACGTTCCACACTGGCTAGAAGCGTCACTTGTTGGGACTTTAGCTCTTCAAGGGCGGTACGCTGGAAAGTGGCATCAAACTCAACAAGCGGCTGGCCTTTCTCTACCAACTGGCCTTCTTTAACAAGAATTTGCTTTAACTTACCGCCAATCGCACTTTGTAATACTTGCTTCTCGCCTTCCGGAATCACAGCACCTTTGGCTTTGGCGATTTCATCAACTTGAGTGACTACAGACCAAGTGGCAAAAGCAATAACACATAAGGCAACCGACCATGTGGCCAGCGCCAATGTACGAGCCGTATTTTGTGATTCAACAAGCTCACCGTAGCGCTTGCCCTTCTCGATAGATTGTTTAGTCATTAGCGACTCCTTGCTTAGACTCTGATTGTTCTTGTTGGGCTGCATTTTGTTGAGCAGACGCCTCTTGAGTTGACGGCTGTAGCTCTTGAGATAACGGTTGCTCAGATAACTGCGGTTCTTGAGAAGCTTGAGGCTCTGAAGGCTGTTCCTGCTTCGAAGACTGCTCCGGCTCTAATGGACCGGCATAAACCACTGCACCTTCATTTAATACCACCACTTTATCGGCAAGCTTGATTAAATCCGGATCGTGGGACGTGTAAATCACCGTTGCTTTTCCTTTTTTCGACTTCACAAACTCACCAAATATACGTTTAGCATTTGGGTGAGCATCAGGCACAGGATTATCCATTAAGAACATTGGGTAGTCATAAACCAGCGCTTTTGCATCAATTAGGATCTGTGCGACGCTGCCAGACAACATGTCAAAAAGGCTGTCCGGCTGAATACTGCTGATGGAAGTATCGAGCCCACCTGATAATGTCTCGAACCAACGCTTTCCGCCGACCATTTCAATTGCAGAGATCATTTTCTGATCTTCGACTTTGTGACCGTCGTTTAGCCACTCTCGAATACTCAGCGTAAGCAAATCAGGATATGCGGCTCGAATGAAACACCAGTGGCGATAAAGCTGCGGGTCGTATTGAACGAGGTTAACGCCTTCAAGCTCGACCATGCCATTTTGGATAGGCTGCAAGCCAGACAGCACTTCAATTAATGTTGATTTACCGCTCCCAGAAGGGCCGGTAATCGCGACAACTTCACCGGCTTCAATATCAAAACTCACACCATTCAAAGCGGGGCGACTCTGTTTGGGATAGCGCAGCGTCACTTGGTCTAATTTCAAGTTAGGCGCTACCACGGGTAACGGGTGATGCTGGTAACTGAATTCACGCTCAGACGGCTGAGACAAAATACGGTTCACTTGCAGCTTGGATTGATTAAAGCTATTAAAACGCATCGCGCTGTTTGCCAACACCTGAGCAGGACCCGTCACCTTAGATATCAACATCATTGAAGCAATCAAACCACCGGGCGTCATCACTTGTTCAAAAATAAGTCCTATGCCTAACCCCATCACGGCGAGTGTCGAGCCCACACCAATGAAATAGTAAATCGAGGTGTACCGACTCTGGAGAACCGATTGATTAAAGGTCACTGTTGAAGCAAGAAGATTGGCTTTTTTGAAACGTTGAATCCAGTGCTCTGAGAATCCAGCACTGCGAATAAAGGCAAGCTTGGATGACAGCTCATTAGTCATGTTTTGACGATTCGTACCTGCGACTGTCGATTGCATCGAGCGCTTGCTGCTAGAGCGTATCGAGCGTTTTGCTAGCAAGTAATAAAGGATTAAAGAGACGACTGGAACCAGTACCAACCATCCGCCTAAAACTCCTATCGCTAGTACAAAAATTAGAATGAATGGTAGGTCAAATAACGCATTTCCTAATGGCCCCGATAGCACACCTGAAATACGCTCTGACAACATCACTTGGTTTTGCTGACTAGAAGAAGCTGTTTGCTGATTTTGAGCATAGCTATTACGAAGCAGACGCTGCACGAGGGATTGAGAAATCTCACGACTTACTCGGTTGGAAACTGAAGCAAACACTCGGCTACGTAATGTTCTCAACCAACCCATCATCACAAACAACAACGCCGCGCCAATGGCGATACCTTGCAACTCATGCCCTGCATCACCACCAATCACATGGTCATAAATCGACATCGTGATGAAGGGAACAGCAAGCGCAAATAAGTTAGTGATAAAGCTGACCAATAACAATTTAGGAATGATGGGACGAAACGCATGTAACCTTTCACCAACCCAATCAGGAGAGGCCTTCTCTAATGGTGGCCCTTCGATAACAATACAAAACTGAGGGACATCGGTGATGTCGTTATTGGCATTAAAGGCAACAAATTGCTTGGATTCCAAATGACCAGAGACCAGCTCATGTTCACCAAGTACCAGTAAGACCAATTTATGTTCACCAACTTCATCTAGGTTGGCAACCAAGCGATAAGGCAGTGCAAGCCTGTCGAACAAGGCAAACATATCGTCGATTGATTCAATGCCATTTTCATCGACCCATTGATGTGCGAACAACTGGATATTAGCATTAACTTCCAACTGCTTAAGAACGGAAAGGCTCTCGGTTTCTAAATGATTCATCACCTCTTGTCGACCGCTGGTATCTGCACGGTTGTTCGTACCTGAAGGGTTACCAATATCTAAACGATTCATACGACGGCCTCCTGATTGCTCTCGCTGTCGACCGTAATAGCTCGACTTTCCACTGTAATGATTCGATTAGCAAATTCGCGAAGCTTCGAATGGTAGCTCACCATCAGTATCGTGCGTCCTGCCGTTACTTCTTCTTCCAACACCTTAGCTAGATTCCCAAGGGCGTCTAAATCAAGTGAAGAATCCGGCCTTTCCAACATGATTATGGGTTTATCACTTGCCAATTGAGCCGCGATATTGAGCATTTTCACGTTACCCATACTCAACAAAGAAGCACTCGTATGGCCAATTTGTGTCTCTAGTCCATCGGGTAATCGAGTAATCTCTTTGGTTAAACCCAAACGCTTTGCATAGTCACTGGCGCTTTGCGTTTTCTCAGGGTCAAACCCGCACAAGTTGTCGAGAATAGTACCCGACACCAACTGCCCTTTAACGCCACAGTAGGCAGCAATATTGGTTACGGATGCGATTGAAACTGCAGCTCCGTTAATGAAGCACTCACCCGCTTTTAGATCATCAATACCTGCAATCGACGACAATAAATGACTGTTGGTGTGGCGATCCTCACTCTCTAACAAAACCAACTCACCTTTATTCAGTGTGACATCTGCATGAGAGAGTTCACCATATCTTTCAACGGTCGCTTGCTTGATTTCCAACGTCTCAAAGTCAGATAAGTGGTTCTCAACTTGCTCAGAATCTGAAGATTCCGATAATGATAAGTCACTCAATTTTTCTATTGCCTGATTGGCACTGTGTATTGAATTAAGCTTGATTCTAACCCCAACCAGAGCACTCAAAGGCGCAACCGCTCTGCCAGATAAGATAGAACATGCCGCCAAGCCACCAGTAGTTAACTGACCATCCAACACCCACAAGCTCCCCGTAATTACGAGTAAAACTGACGTGGCTAATGCGGCAAGCTGAATACATTCTTGGGCAAAGGCGTTCTGTTCTTCTTCTCTCGCTTTAGACTGAGAGCGAACGTTATTGAGGGATTTAAACTGATTGAAGATTCGAGACTCAACAGCCTGACGTTTGATTCCTTGAATGGTTTGGCTCAGTAAAATCAAGAACGCTTTTCGCTCCTGCTCATCTTGGGAAGCTTCTTCACTTAAGCTTTTAACGCGAATAGAAGATAACCAAACGATTCCGAGAGTAATCAGCCAAACTGCCAAAGGTATCGCCACCAGCTCACCGCCGATGTAAGCCACCAAGCCCAAGAAGATCAAGGCAAAAGGCAAATCAATAAAGCCTGCAATCACACCACCGGAATACCAATCTTTGACTTTGGATACAGAACCAAGCCCCTCTTCCACGCCGCCAACACCAATGTGGCGGAGATGGCCTGATGAAGCCGTTGTTACTCTTTCAACCAAAGTTTGATAGGTCGCTTTCTCGGTATTGCTGGCCGCGGCTGACAAAAGCCAAGTACGCACAAACCGGATCAATGCTTCCATGGCAACAGCCAACGCTGCACCCGCCAACAACAAAGTGGCAGTACCGTAACTTTGGTTAGGTAAAATACGATCGTAAATTTGCAAAACCGTTAACGGAACGGCGAGAGAGAGAAGATTTATGAGTAAAGAAGGCAGTAAGACTTTCCCCACCACCCCTTTGTTTTTCATTGAACTTGCGGGCATACACAATCCTTATCCATGCTTATGAAATAAGATTGGTACACCATGTTGAGTATTGCAAGGTAACGGACTGATTTAACGTGTTTTTCAATATAAATATGACACAGATCTTTCTACACAAATCTGTGGCTATACCCGTACCTTAAAAACGCTCCTTACAAACGCTCGTTACAAGTGCTCCTTACAAGTGCTCCTTACAAACAATTGTCGTAATCCGTTATCGCCTGCTTTAACTTTGAAAAGTCTGAGTTACATAAATACGGTTTCAGCGCTTCAAATTTATCTGAGGGCCACTCGTATATTTTGAATGACATGAGTTCGTCAATAACGGACTCATCAAAGCGGTATTTGACGACTTTAGCTGGAGAACCACCGACAATGCTGTATGGAGCGACGTCTTTAGTCACCACACTATTCGCTGCAACCACAGCGCCTTCGCCAATCGTCACACCGGGCATCACCATCGCTCTCATGCCTAACCACACCCCATCTTCAATGTGAGTGTCACCTTTGCCAATGTAGGCATCGTCGATTACATCCATAAATGGATACAGCGAAAACCAATCAACTCTGTGGGTATGGTTGCCACCCATTAAAAACACAACCTCTGCGCCAATGCAGACATAATCGCCGATATGGAGTTCGTCGATTTCCCATCGAGGCTCCCACTGGCGGCTGACGTCGTCGCCGTGTAAATAACGCACTACCGATTGTTCAAAACCATTATCCCAGCAATCGCTGTAATAACTGTGTTGACCTTTTACGTGAATATTGGGGTTGGTTACGACTTCATGCAGCAACTCGAATTTGGACCAATGCTTTTTTTGCATTTTTACCTCTGAATGATCTATTAAGTTTTATTCGTTAGCTATCAAAATGTTCGACGATGCAAATCCAAGGTGCACAAACTAACGCCCTATAAACACAGGGTTCACTGGGATGAATAGTGAGTATCACGCTTAAATCATAGCAATGTCGCTAAAACTAAAGAGACGTCAGTGGATTCGAGGTTGCTTAAGAAGAGGAAGTAGTTTCAAAGTTTGCTCAGTTTTTATCGATAACTTGGTTGGATAATTTACAGGCGTAGTGTATCTGTTTAGTCGCACCAATTTGACAGGAAGATGTGATTAATAAGGTTTCAAATTTCGTTTCGTAGAATACGGCATGAACAAGAGCCTGCGCGATTACACAGGCTCAAACTTAGACTCAGCTATAAATTTCGGCTCACGATTGGAGCCGGGTTCAGCGACTACATTCGAGCAAGCTGTACTTTTCTGTCTTTATTCACCACGCAGAAGTTACCGCGCTTAGTACGACACTTAGAGCATCGTTCGCATTCAACAGGGCTTCTATCCCCTTCCTTCCAACGCTTCACTAAATGGGGTTCAGAAAGCAGCGGTCTTGAAAGCGCGAAGTACTCAATGCCCGTGTTGTTTGCAATCGCTTCGATAGCATCAAAATCCGTTAGACCACCAACCGTGATCACTGGGATATTAACGTCTTGGCTTATCGCGTGACCATACTCATGGAAGTAGCCTTCAGCTTGAATGGTAAAACCATCGTGCGACTCGCCAATCATAGTGTCTGCTTTACCATGAATATTACCTGACACGACAATGCCATCCACGCCCATTTGTTCAAGCTTTTTACAAACAATACGTGTTTCGTCAAAGGTGACACCACCTTCAAAAAACTCCGATGCAGTGAGTTTAACTAAGATAGGGAAATCATCACCCACCAGCTTACGTGTCGCGGTATAGATCTCTAACAAAAATCTCATGCGGTTTTCTAAGCTACCGCCGTATTCATCTTCACGTTGGTTGTAATAAGGGCTTAGAAATTGGTTAATCAGGTAAGTGTGAGCGGCATGAATTTCAACGCCATCAAAACCTGATTTCTGTGCTCTCAAAGACGCTTGAGCAAACGCATCAACAATGTAGTCGATCTCGTCTTTGGTCATCGCTTTGCCTAGAGTTTGAGTTCCTTTTTCTGGAACCTCACTTGGTGCGTAGATTACTCGCTCGCCAAGGTCATGCGTGGTTTTGGTGCCACCATAAGCCAACTGCATCACGATTTTAGAGTCGTTGTCGTGCACCAGTTGAGTCAGCTTTTGATACTCTTCAATGAATGAGTCGTTATACATACCCATCATGCCTGCATTCGGCTTTTCTTCTTCAACAATGTTCGCGTAGCCCGTCACGATCAGGCCGACTTCACCTTGAGCCAACTCTTCATAGATAGCGTACAGTTTATCTGTCATATGCCCATCTTCGGTGGCCATATTTTCCCACGTTGCACTTCTCATGAAGCGATTCTTTAGTGTCATCTTGCCAATGTGGGTTTCTGTAAACAAAGTGCTCAAGTGTCTTCCTCTCAAAATCGTGTTACGCAAGTTACCCATTAAGCATGGGCACTGATTCAGGCGGATACTACAGAGAATAAGGCAGCGAAAACTTAATCTAGATTAAGAGAGCGGCACTCTCATGTGAGAAAGATATAGAAAGCATCAAAAAGAGATAAAAAAGATTGGAGAAATGGTAACAAAAGAAAGTCGCTAAGTTTTAATAAGCGACTTTGTTCAAT
Organism: Vibrio sp. 10N.286.51.B11; assembly: GCF_041469245.1. NCBI lineage: Bacteria > Pseudomonadati > Pseudomonadota > Gammaproteobacteria > Vibrionales > Vibrionaceae > Vibrio > Vibrio sp. 10N.286.51.B11. Next base: position 13,834 of record NZ_JBFRKI010000010.1, read on the forward strand.
TTAATCTGGACTAAGTCAATGGTTCTTACGAGAGGTGTCCACCTGCGAATTTCTGCCTGCTAACAGTTATTTGAACTCATAGGTGTAAGACGCGCCAACACTGTTATTTTCACCGAAATCGTCCTCAGCAAAAATAGTGAAGAAGTTGAATGATTGAGCGTCACTCAACTTGTAGCTAGCACCGACGCCTGCCCAATACCCTGAATAATCATCAGACCCCATTGAACCGCCACCGAAGCCCATGATAGACCATTCATCAGTAATCGTTTTTAAACCAAACGCACCAATGTAGCCACCGTGTGTTGAGCTCGACATCAATACATAGTCAGAACCAACATTATCATCATCGAAAACCGCTACTTCGCCGTCATTATAGCTGTAACCAGCCATAGGGAAGATTTGCCAACCGAACGGCTCAATATCGAAATAGCTCAGTGGTATAAATGTGCCAATACTGTAGTTGTTCTTATAAGCATCGTTGTCATATTCAGAACGGCTAAAGTTGAAGTTAACAATACCCATAGGCAACAGCCATGAGCCGCCTATTCGCCATTCTTCGCCATCTGCGTTAACACGAGCATTGATCATTCGTGCTTCATCAAGCCCAATAGACCCAGAGAGCTGCAGATCTTCGTTATAAGCAACGCCAGCTTTGGTTACGATTTTAGTCGGATCATCAGGGTGCTTCTCTTCAGCAAAAGCACCCGTTGAAAATAAAGACACTAAAGTAATGATTAGTAGATTACGTAATGTCATTAGAAGGTCGCGCTAACACCAACAAAGTGGATACGGCCATCGAACGAACCATTCAACAGATTAACTTGACCAAATCGACCATATCGATCCATCTCAACTGAACCCAAATCAGCGTATTCATAGAACACATCAATTAAGATGTCGTCCCAGTAGGTAGATGCGCCAACTGAGTAGCGGTACTGTTCACCCACAGGAAGGTCAACCCATTGCATTGACGGATCGTCTTGCGGAGAAGTTTCGTAAGAGAAGCCAGCTTTCAAACGCCAGTCTGAATTCAATTGATAATCCGCACCTACCGCAAATTTCCAAACGTCATCCCAGTCACGCTCAATCGGAACACCATTAATTGGACTTCCTGCTATTCCAAAATCAAGAACGGTTGTATCCCATTCACTCCAACGGTGGAACTGAATACTAGCAAGCAGGTCAAGTTGAGAGTTCAAAGCATAGCTCGCACTGACATCGATGATTTCAGGTAAAGCAATATCAGTTGATAATGAATTCAATACGCCTTGGTTAATAACGCCATTTACATCATTGTTAAACTCATGCTCTAGCTTAGAACGGTAACTTGCGCCCAGCTTAAGTTTATCTGTCGGTGTGTACATTACGCCAAGGTTATAGCCGTATGCCCAGTCAGTATCTTGCTTCGCAGTAAGCATTGACGTTGTTTGTTGGAATGCAGCCCAACTGAATTGCACACCCGCGCCTACTGACCATTGGTCATTCAGCTTATAACTCAGTGATGGGTTCACTTGCATTGCAGTAAGAGTGATATCTTCTAGAAGTGCAGCACCCGCCCAATCACTGCCGTAATCAAGGCTAGAGCCGCCAACAGCGCCAAGCGCGATACCAAGGTGTAATTTGTCTGTGACTTGATGAGCGTGGAAGGCACCAAATGACGGCATTACGGAATGAGCTTTACCATCTGGATTACCACCGTTATCTTGATACTTCATTTCAAGATCGAATGCCATGGTGTTGATGGTCGTTTTGCTTTCGCCCATGTGAGACATAGTGGCAGGGTTTGTCCACATCGCCGCTGCAGATCGAGTGTAAACACCATCACCAGCGCCAGTAGTACCAGCGTTGGCAACGACAGCTTCTTGCAAAAACAGGCCACTTGCGAATGCATTTAAGCTCGTAAAAATTGCAGTGGCAGCTAGAGAGTAAGTAAAAGTTTTGTTCATCAGAGCGCTCATTTAGCCTTAGACATTAAATTGCTCTAAGGTTACCGCAAAGCTCAATAAACAAAGGGAATATCCATTATTCCTGTACAAGCGCTATTTAAACTTTCTGGCGACGTAAGGGCGTGGTTTGTCTCGATGAATTTCACGTTGAGCAGCAATCGCCCTGTTCTTACCTAAACCAACCTTTATCTGATACCAAGTTTCGCAGAATACAGCCATGCCCGGGCTTGACCACCAAGTCTTGTTGTAGAGCTTCTTGTTAGCAGCGACAACATCTGGCGACCGATTCGCGCACTCAAGTGCCAAAGCATAGGCTTCAGCGTAAGGGTCTTCGGCAACCTTGGTCACCAGTCCATATTCTTTCGCGGTTTCACAGTCGATCACTTTGGCCGTCATCGCCATTTCTAGGGTGTGATCTTTACGCATCAGCTCTCTAAATGCGATAGCGCCTCCCATGTCTGGAATCAAACCCCACTTTGCTTCCAATATCGAGAAGTTCGCATCAGGGCTAGCAATTCTAAAGTCACCGCCACTGACCAATTGCAGACCACCTCCCCAACAACGACCATGAATCGCAAAAATGACAGGGCATGGAATATCTCGCCAACCCAATGAAAAGCGTTGTGCAGCGTTAGGCAATGTCGGTAGCCATTTAAACAAGAGCTTCATCGCCCCAGATTTACTGGTTAATAGGGACTTAACATCAAGCCCTGAACAAAAATCAGAACCCTCACCTTTTACTATTACGGCACGAATCTCGGTGTTCTTTTTCAGCTGAGTCACCATGTTATTCACGCCTTGAAACATTGCCATATCAATAGCATTGAGCTTATCGGGTCGATTCAACACAACCGTCGCAATTTGGTTTTCATCGATAGAACAAGTAATACGATCGAGGTTTGGCATGGTGGCTACCTTATCAGTGGTCAGACCTTTAGGTTATACATTTTATTAACATATGCCAAACTTGCACATTAAGAAGCGAGACCTGTGTTGCTTAACGTCTTTCCCTTTACACAAACGACATCAACAAAAAAGCAGTGATGGATCGCTCCATTCACTGCTTTTCATCCGTAGCTTTTATCGCCAATGGCTTTGATTGCCAGTAGCTTTGATTAGCAATGGCTTTCGGTCATGAGCAAAACCTATGTTCTTCGAGATTTCAGTAGCAAGAAGATAAAGTAGCTGCCAGCAATAATGGAAACTAACGTCCCTGCCGCAAGCTGCGCTCGGAACACTACCACTTGCCCTAAGCAGTCAGAAAATAGCATATATTCTGGTAACTTAAACCAAAGCGCTGAACATTAAAAAGGCCATTGAAATTCATCATTTCAATGGCCTTCTCGTTCCTACTAGCCAGGCAGCTAGCTAATTACCTAAGCAACTAACTGAGCTGAGACTCTCTCGCTTCTTGGCTACTGAAACCACGCAAAATGTTAAACAGGGTAATCAATGTGAACAGCATGATAACGAGCGATAAATGCCACGCTTCCCCTAACCCTAACTGAACCAGGCCCATACTCACTATTGAAGACACCACCATCTGCCCGCCACCAGACATCGCAGCCGCCGCGCCAGCGTTCTTCTTATAAGGCAACATCACTAACGCCTGAGCACAAGGTAACGCAATACCATTGCCAAGGATCATCAAGAACTGGCCAAGCATTAAATACAGTGGTTCAAGTGGGCAAAAGAAAAGCCATAACGCCGCAGCAACATGTAATACAGGTGTGCATAACAGAGTTTTCTTGTTACCCAACATAGGGCGAATACGGTTACATAAGCTTGTTCCGCCAAGCATGCCTAATGCTGGAATCACCGCCCACATTGCGTATTCATCTGACGTCATACCAATCTGGTTCTGCATGATAAATGGCATCACCGACACAGTGGTGATCATCAAGCTAAAGTTAAGCCAACCGATACTCGCAAAGCTCATAAAATAACGAGAAGTGAGTAACTCTTTATATTGAGAAACCATTTTATTCGGTGAAGGGATCGCCGAAACCTGAGTGACAGTTTCTTTAAACTTGAACGCCAGTACACCCCAAGCCAATGAGACATAGCCAAGTAGTGAGATGAACACCATGCTCCAACCGAAGTGGAAGTTAATGAATCCACCGATAACGGGCGCGATCAAAGGTGTTATAGACGCAACCATAGCAATGTAAGACATCGCCAAAGGCAAGTCTGCCCCACTGAATCTGTCTCGCGTAGAAGCACGAGCAAGTACCGCGCAACAACCGGTTCCTAAGCCTTGCAGGAATCGCCCCATCACCATGCTAGTAAACGAATGGCTGAAGAAGATGATCATCAATAACCCAAGCATGGCAATCAACAAACCGCTTAGCAGTACCTTCTTGCGTCCCAAAGCATCGGAAATAGGGCCATAAATAAACTGGGAAGGGCCAAAGCCTAATAAATACACACTCACCAAAAGCTGGGCTTGCTCTAGCGAGACATCAAAATCTTTTGCGATCCAAGGCAAAGAAGGAAACACCAAGCCCATACTGAGCTGGCCGATACTGATGACCAAGCACGCAAGTAAGATCGATTTAAAATCAAATCCACGACTCATCGTTTAATAGGTCCGTTCGAAGAAAAATCGTGCGTATCTAACTCACAACATAAAAACTGAGAAAATAGCGAAAATGCTGCTGGTGAGTTGTTCATAATGCTCCGACGGGATCAAATAGAGAAAGGCACAGTAAACATACGTGAGCTTGTATAATCATACAATAGGCGTTCAACTAAATATGTGAATAGTCACTTTTCAGCAACCTCGGCTTTCCGCCAATCGGTCACAAGCGCTAGACTAACACTAGATGCTCATAATCAAGGGATTTCAATGAACACTCATCACCGTATTTTTTCATGTGCTTTGGCGCTGCTTGCCTCTGGTCCTATAACGTCAGCCTTTGCATGGCAGGCAGAGAAGATCACCGACGGACTCGTGATCCCTTGGGGACTGGCTTATGTCAACGATAAGTCCATGTTAGTCACAGAAAAATCAGGCGTCATTAAACATGTCGATTTAAAAACAGGCAATCAAAACACACTGTTCAGGCTGCCCAATGTATGGGCGAAAAGCCAAGGTGGATTATTGGATATCGCACTCTCCCCTTTTGAAAACGGAAAGTTCTACGTCACTTACAGTAAAGACGTCGATGGTGAAGGCGTAACGACACTGGCTTTTGCTAATTACAGCAATAATGAAGTCACCAATTGGACAGATGTGTTTGTATCTAAATCTAGAACGGACACCGGACGTCACTTTGGTAGCCGTATCACCTTTGATGATAGCCACCTGTATTTTTCAATCGGCGACCGTGGTGATCGAGACAACGGCCAAGACACCATGACTCACGCCGGATCAATATTACGACTGAATGCCGATGGAAGCACACCAAGCGATAACCCATTCACGGATAACAACAAAGTGCTCAATGAAATTTGGAGCTTTGGCCATCGTAATCCACAAGGTCTGTATTACGATTTCCCGACTCAAAAGCTTTGGTCGATTGAACACGGCCCTCGCGGTGGTGATGAAATTAACCTAATAAAAGCGGGTGCCAACTATGGGTGGCCTGTCACCTCACACGGAAAAGAGTATTGGGGCCCTATCAGCGTTGGCGAATCGGAAACCAAAGATGGTATTGAAGCGCCAAAAAAAGTCTATGTTCCTTCAATCGCTCCGGGCAGTTTGCTTGTTTACCAAGGAGACAAATACCCAGAGCTGAAAGGCAAACTGCTGGCTGGCGCACTAAAACTTACTCACATCAATATTGTGACAGTCAATGAACAAGGTGAGGCAATCGAGGAAGAACGCATTTTAGAGGACTTGGGCGAAAGGATAAGAGACATCGAAACTTCACCAAACGGAGACATCTTCTTCAGCACTGATAATGGCAACCTGTACCGCTTGAAAAAGTAGCCGAGACCTCGTTCAAGTAAAGGCACTTACCTTACAACGACATTTATAAATATAAGCCGTTAAAAGTGGGCTCAACGCCCAGTTAGCGGCTTTAAATTTGCAAAAATGAATGCGCTAAAACAGTGCATTTACTCCAAATTCGTCATCAATTTCGACCACCTTTTTCACAAAAACTACAACAAATCACCATACAACTGTAACTCCATGATATTTAAGGAATGCAAAGTTTGACTACCCCCAAGTTTCTGCAACCTTTCCCTATGTATTCGATTGACTATCCCCTGATTTGATTTAGACTCGTTTCCGGCTAGAAAGAAAGTTCTTTGTATATAAACATTTCGTTGGATTACTAGTAACCCCGTTGTGTTGTACGCAATAGCAATAAACTTTTCCGCGCTATCAGTGCCACAATTGGCTCAAAATAAAAATTTAATTTTAGGATATCATCATGTCTAACACAGTTACTGGTACAGTAAAATGGTTCAACGAAACTAAAGGCTTCGGCTTCATTCAACAAGAAAACGGCCCAGACGTATTCGCACACTTCTCTGCTATCACTGGCGACGGTTTCAAAACTCTTGCTGAAGGCCAAAAAGTTGAGTTCGTAGTATCTCAAGGTCAAAAAGGCCCACAAGCTGACAGCATCAAAGTACTTTAATTTAGTATTTTAAAGCTTTCTAAAAATAGCCAGCCTCAGCTGGCTATTTTTTTACCCGCTATTCAGAGATTTAAGGTAATATTCCCCTTCACTATTTCTACCTAAGACACCCTCTCAATGGCTCTTAAACCGACAATCTACAAGTTTCGTATCTCTTTAACCGATATGAATCGCGACTATTACGACTCTTTCAATCTAACGGTTGCACAACACCCTTCTGAAACAGAACAGCGAATGATGGCTCGAATCATGGCTTTCTGTATCAATGCATCTCCTGAACTTGAGTTCACTAAAGGATTGTCTAGCATTGAAGAACCCGATTTATGGCAGAAGTCGTTAGACGATCAAATCCTAGAATGGGTCGATGTGGGCGAACCCGATCCAGAGCGTGTTAAGAAGGCAACTCGCCTATCTAAATCAGTACGCGTATTCAGCTTCAACACTAAATCAAACGTTTGGTGGGAGCAGAACAAAGGTAAATTCGGCTACCTAAAAGCTCAGATCGTTCGTCTAGACAACGATGGTATTGAGCAGCTAGCGGCGATGACACAACGTACGATGGATCTTTCAGTCATGCTGACGGGTAACTCTGCTTTCATTAACAGCGATACTCAATCGGCAGAAGTAACGTGGGAAGAGCTACAGAGTAATGACTGAGCGTCCAACCCCGAATAATTCGCAAACAGCAGCTAGCCAGCTAGAAGAAGCCAAGCAACAAGCCGACGCGCAGCAAGAAATCAAAGCTAAACAACAAGCTAGAACCAAGCTTCACCAGTGTTTAAAAGAAGCAGGTTTAGGTTCAGTCAAAGCGCTCTCGACAGGCTACGAGAAAGAGCTGTCGTCATTTATTGATGAAAACCACGCTTTGTTTAAACACGCTTGCGAGAACAAGCCGGAGAACTCTGCACGTCAGACGTTGCTTGGCTTGCTAACCAAGGTACATATCGATGCAAGCTATCGCTTTGAAAGCAATAAAGAAGCGAATGAGGCGATGCAAAATGTATTCGATAATACAGTGGGAACTGAGCACAGCGACAAGTTACAAAACTCTAACGCTCAACAGTTAAAACTAGTCACGCATTTGTGGTTGTTCATTCAAGGACGACTAGGAATGGATTACAGCCTAGCCAATGATCACGCAGCTGTAGCCGCTACGCTACTGTCTCGTATATCGAGAAGCAGTGATGATGAGATTCGCGTAGAGTTCATGGCGAGTTTTTACGATGGTTTGAGCATCTATCAAGCCGAGAACAAGCCATCCGGTATTGTTCACCACTTAAAGCGTTTGTTTAACCTTTCTTAAGCACTCCACCAGCGACTGATTCTAGTTACGCTCTATATGCTTTCAACAAACGTTAAGATATAGAGCGTGCTTTTTCTGCTTGGCCGCAACAGATTCCCTATTACGTTCATTCCTCACTTTAGGGAATGGCGAAAGTGAATAAGTCGCTCATTCTTCACTTTAGGGAATAACAGCATTCTCAGCCATTACAGTTGACTTCATTGCAGGCGTAAAAAAGCCCCGCATAAAGCGAGGCTTAGAATATATTTCAATGAACATCAATTTACAGAGGCTAAATTGAATTCATCTAATAATGCAGTGAATCAACGCAGGCCGTGTAAGAACTCGTGGCGCGTTGCTGGGTTTGATCTGAAGATACCGCCCAGAGCTGTTGTTGTCGTTTCGCTAGTCGCGTCCATTACACCGCGTGATTTCACGCAGTAGTGAACCGCATCCATGGTGACAGCAACGTCATCAGTTTCGAGTAGCGTTTGCAGTGCAACAAGGATCTGCTGCGTCATACGCTCTTGAACTTGTGGGCGCTGAGCAAAGAATCGAACAATACGGTTAATCTTTGAAAGACCAATGATTTTTCCACGCGGGATATAAGCGACCGCAGTCTTACCATCAATCGTCACTAAGTGGTGCTCACAAGTACTGGTCACGGTAATGTCTTTTACTCGTACCATCTCACGAACGCCCATCTTGTTTTCGATTACCGTAATTTTAGGGAAATTGGCGTAATCCAAACCAGAGAAAATTTCATCCACGTACATTTTAGCAATACGTTGCGGTGTTTCTTCCAGACTATCGTCCGTAAGATCAAGTTCAAGGAGAGTGAGAATCTCACGCATATGGTGTTCGATTCGTTCCTTTTTCTCTTCTCGGCTAACCTGGTTTGGACTCATTGGTGTCTCTAAACCACGGCTTGCTAGCGCATCTTTAACCAACTTCGCTGATTCGCTAAGACCTGACATTGAACTTCCTCTTTTATTACCCCTTCTGGATGGCAAACAAGGATACTCGGAATTTTGAATAAATACACCCATATTTTAAGGGAGGTCATTATTTACGGGGCTTAAACTGTGCTAGAGTGGCTAGAATTTCGTTGGCGAATCAGGTGCTCTGATCATTATTTAACCACCATTGCCAACCACAAAATCAAAACAATAACGATCAAAGGATTTCAATTATGGGCTGTTGCGACGCTCCGGGCTTGATGCCAATTGAAGAAGCACTAGATAAGCTGCTATCGCCAATTCAACCTATTCAAACGACCTTATCACTGCCATTGGCAGAAGCATTGGGTTACGTACTTGCTGAAGATATTCTATCCCCTATTTTCGTACCTCCTTTTGATAACTCAGCAATGGACGGCTATGCACTGCGCTTAGCAGACCTAGAGAACAGTAAAGTGCTGCCTTTAGCGGGCAAGTCCTTTGCAGGTCAACCTTTTGAAGGTGAATGGCCAGCAAACACCTGTATTCGCATTATGACTGGCGCAAAGATCCCGGAAGGTTGTGACGTCGTAATCATGCAAGAAAACACTGCTGAAACTGACGCTGGCATTGAGATTCAGCAAGACGACATCAAGCTGAACAATAACATTCGCCCTACCGGTGACGACATCAAGCAAGGCGATATCGTTCTTAGCCGTGGCGAACGTTTAACACCTCGTGACATTCCAATGATTGCTTCGCTCGGTGTGAGTCATGTAACTGTGGCACACAAACCTAAAGTCGCTTTCTTCTCTACTGGCGATGAGCTCAAGCCATTAGGTCAGCCTCTTGAAGATGGTCAGATCTACGACAGCAACCGCTACGGTATCAAACCACTGATTGAAGCGTTTGGTTGCGAAGCAATTGACCTAGGTATTATTCCTGATTGCCCTGCAACGCTTAAAGAAACCTTTGTAAAAGCGCAAGAACTGGCAGACGTAGTTGTCACTTCTGGTGGCGTAAGTGTCGGCGAAGCTGATTACACCAAAGACATTCTTGAAGAGCTTGGCGAAATCGGCTTTTGGAAACTAGCAATCAAACCAGGTAAACCATTCGCATTTGGTGAGCTAGACAACGCTTGGTTCTGTGGCCTACCGGGTAACCCAGTGTCTGCAATGATGACCATGTACGTGTTAGTTCAACCTATGCTGGCTAAACTTGCCGGTCACACTGCGTGGACAGCACCAGAATCGATTCCTGCGATCACTAAATCTGCATTCAAAAAAGGCCCAGGCCGTACTGATTATCAACGTGGTATTTACTCGATTGAAAACGGTAAGTTTGTAGTAGAAACAACAGGTAACCAAAGCTCTGGCGCTTTCCGCTCAATGAGCTTAGCAAACTGCTTTGTGGTACTAGAGCGCGAACGTGGCCGTGTTGAAGTCGGTGAAACGGTTCAGATTCAACTGTTTAACTCCACGCTTTACTAACGAGGCTTGCTGATGGAAATACTGTCTGACTCAGAGATGCTTCGCTATAACCGCCAGATCATTCTCAAGCAGTTTGATTTTGAGGGTCAAGAAGCGCTGAAACAGAGCTCGATTTTGGTGTTAGGTGCGGGTGGTTTAGGCTGTGCCTCTGCTCAATACCTTGCGACTGCGGGTATTGGTAAGCTAATGCTGATCGACGACGATGTTGTCGAGCTTTCAAACTTGCAACGACAAGTGCTTCACACCGATGCTGATATTGGTAAGAAGAAAGTCGTTTCAGCCGCTGAATCATTACAGGTGTTAAACCCACACCTTAGAGTTGAAACGGTCGACCACAGACTTGATGACGAGGCACTAGCAAAGCTCATTGAAGCGCATTCGTTAGTACTTGATGCCAGCGACAACGTTGAAACGCGCAATCAACTTAACCGTTTGTGTTACGCCTCAAAAACGCCACTTGTATCGGGCGCTGCGATTCGCATGGAAGGTCAGATTAGCGTATTCACTTATCAAGATGAAAATGCACCTTGCTACCAGTGCTTGAGCGCTCTATTCGGCAACGCTGCTCTAAGCTGTGTTGAAGCCGGTGTGATGGCACCTGTTGTTGGCATGGTTGGCGCGGCTCAGGCTTTGGAAGCTATCAAGGTTATTGCCGGGTTTGGACAACCAAAGCAAGGCAAGCTTTTGATTCTCGATGCCATGTCTCACAGCTGGCGTGAAATGAATTTAATGAAGATGCCTAATTGTTCGGTGTGTGGATAAGCTAAATCATATCCCCTCTTATCGAAAACTTAAGCCTTGACTATATGTTGGGGCTTTTTTATATCTCAACGTCAGCATCTCAACTCGCTTTATCAATTTGAAATACTCTATGAGAGATTAGTTTCATTTGAGTTCTCATTTTGAGAATACAATAAAAAAATCAGCACCACAAAATATAATCTTTAAAAATCAAAATGTTAAATTTGGCACATAACTTGTAACTGTATCTGTACCTTCCATCACAAGGATGTAGATATGAGAATTACAACGTTAAGTTTGCTATTAAGTGCCCCTCTAGTCGCCAACGCAGCGCCATTCGATACCTGCCCTAGCCAAGCATACCTCTTTCAGTCGAAACCCGTTGAAGTTTGGGGTGTAAACCTAGTAACAGGTTCAACCACACTGTTAGAAGACGATACGGGTATGAATGCCAATATCAATGCTGTCGGTTTCGACTTTCAAGACAGATATATTTATGGCTATGACACCACCAACAAACGTTTAGTGCGTCTTGGTCAAGACTTCCAAGCAGAAGTTATCAATACCAGTGGCTTACCAACCGATCACACTTTCTATGTCGGCGACGTCTATGACCATGTTTACTACTTGTATCGTACAGGTAAGGGACTATTTACTGTTGACCTCTCTCCTTTAGACTCTGATCCGAATGCGACCGTCACGGTCAACAAAATCGCAGGCAGCCCTGCAACTGTAAAACTGACTGATTTTGCTTTCCATCCAAGTGATGGCTCTTTATATGGTATCGACAATAACTCGGGTGGCTTGTACAGCTTCAACCCAACTACAGGTGCAGAAACCTATATTGGTGATACCGGAGAAACAGGGACGTTTGGCGCAGGTTATTTTGATGTAAACGGCTACTATTACGTATCTCGAAATCAAGACGGTAAGATCTACCGTATCAACCTATCCCCAGATAACGCTGCAAACATCGCTGCAGGTGTCGTTCCTGCTGTAGAGTTCGTATCGAATGGCCCTTCTTCGAATCAAAATGATGGTGCTCGCTGTGCGAATGCGCCTGTCGTAGATGAAGATTCCAACATCGACTTCGGTGACGCTCCAGATACCTATCTAACGTTATTAGCAAGTAACGGTCCTCGACATGAACTAGATGGCGTGACTTGGTTAGGTACAGACGCGCCCGACGCCGATCTTGACGGCTACGTAACACCGCAATCGGATGAAAGCGTGGGTATTGATGATGAGTGGGCGAACGGTGGTATCGGTTTTGTAACCGCACTTGAAGCTGGTCTTGATTCAAAAGTGGTGATTGAGGCTTCAACAACCGGTTACCTTTCGGCTTGGATAGATTGGAACCAAGATGGCAGTTTCGATGGCGCCAACGAGCAAGTATTTACCGATTACCTGTTAGATACGGGTGAAAACGATCTGTTCCTAAATGTCGATATCAACGCTCTGACCGGTACGACGTGGGCTCGCTTTAGATTCAGTCAACAAACCAACCTAAGTTACTTTGGCGGTTCAACCTCTGGTGAGGTGGTCGATATTCAAGTCGATGTTCTTAACGATGGTGCCACTGCTCGTTACTTCCCAAGTGCTTCTGGTTACGCAACGCTCGCGTACGAAGATAACTGGCCTTATAAAGCTGACTACGACATGAACGATGCTGTTCTTATGTATCGTATTACTGAAATCCTTAAAGATGGAAAAGTCGTTAAATCAACTATCGACGGCCGCCTAGCTGCTGTCGGGGCATCGTACAGAAATGGTTTTGCTGTTCGACTTCCTAACCTCGACCCGAGCTTGGTGAGTAGTGGTATCTCTTACATGAAACACAACGGCGTATTCACTGACCTTGACCTAGAAGATGGACGTAGCGAAGCAATCTTTGTTATCGCCAATGACCTGACAGAAAAAATCAGCACTGGCTGTACCTTCTACCGCACCAGTAATGGATGTAAAGAAGATGAGCAGTTCTCGTTCCAAATTGGTATTACTTTAGCCGGTGACGGTGTGAGTACTGGCAGCTGGACCGATATGCCTTACGACCCGTTCATCTTCGCAACGCCTGGGTATTATCATGGTGAAAACCTACCTCTACATCCAGGACGCAGCTGGGAGGTTCACTTGCCAGACCAAGCTCCAACCGAAGCATTTGATACCACTAACCTCTTTGAAGCTGGTTTAGGCGTCGATGACAGTAATCCATCAACAGGTAAATACTTCAAAACAGTAGAAAACCACCCTTGGGCACTAATAGTGACTTCGGATGACGAATGGGAGTGGCCTTTAGAGTACGTCGATATTGTTACCGCTTACCCAGGGTTTAAAGAATACGCAGAATCCGGCGGTGAAACGAACCAAACATGGTACCAATCACCTGCAGACAACCAACGTTACGAACCATAAGGAGAGACGTTATGACTATTCACACTAAACAATATCGAGACAATCATTGCGTTGATTCAAGTCGCAATCTCTTTGAGGAAAAACGTATGTCTGTACAAAGCACTTGGAACATCAAGAAGTCACTAGCCGTTATTTTAGCTGCAGCGCCATTAGTATTAGCCGGCTGTGGAGGCGGCGGCGGTGGGGGCGGAAGTACATCTACGGCATCACCATCTACACCCTCGACACCTGCAACTCCGTCGAATCCGGTAACAGCAACGACTCCGGTAACAGCAACGCCTTCGCCGTCTCCCGCGAAAAGTGCGGTAGCAGCGCAGAGCTATACGATGAGTGATTTGGTGGTACCTGATGGATTTGACTACAACTCTGTTGAACAGTTTGATCTCAACATTGACATCAGCAGCATTTCGACAGACCGTTCTTTTGTGACCGTTTATAGCCGCTTTAGTACAAGAGATGACTCAACCTTGAAGCCGGATTACTCCAGCAAGGTCATTGCGGGCCCACTAGATAACGGTGTGTTCGCCTCCAACTTTGCAGCACCAGTAAACCATGACGCACTCTTGATAGAGATTTGGTTTTACGATGGTCAACCTCCATTACAACAAGTGGTTTCTAGCGGCGACTCTCAGATTGTCTGGCAGTAAATTGTTTAACAGCAGGTAACTTGTCGTTAGCGAGATCTCTGACGAAACAGAGTCAAAATGGATTGTTTGTAAGTAGGAAGTGAGCAGAAATGCTCACTTTTTTATTTTCGTCGAAGAGCAGTTAATTCAGCTTTCTTAGCGAGTAGCATTCACTTTACCACCAACCTCACTTATATTTTCAACATAACCTTCAAAGACTTACTCTCATGAAACAGTTAAAAATAGGTCTATTTATCTTAATGTGTGGCGTAGGCGTGTTAGTTGCCCTTGCCTATTTCCCGCTAACATCAGAGACGGGGCAACGTATTCAAGCCAAAGTAATTTCGAACACGCTTACTCAATCCTTAGATGGGCACAGGCGTTATCTGACGGTTCAGACAAAAGATAATGACGTATTTCGGCTCTCTATTGCTCCTACCACAGACTGCCCTATTGATTCTGTGGTCGCGCTTGATACATTAAACAATCAAATAACCGGACAAAGCAGTTATCAGTTCATCCACTGTCGAGCTGCACAGTAGCCATCGATGCAACAACTGTATTCGCAAAAGCAACAGTAATCGCTCTACCACTGTATTCGCTAAAACAGTAAGAATCGCTAAAACAACAAGAATGGATATAACAATAATGAATCAGCCACTCATCTCACCACAACAACTTCAACAACGTTTGCTAGCAGAAGACAATATCATCATCCTCGACGCCAGCATCGATTTTCAAATTCCAAGCGAGTCAGAAAAGATCAAAGGACAAATGATTCCTGGTGCTATTCGTTTTGACTACGACAAAGACTTTTGTAACAAGCACACTCTGCTTCCTCACATGTTTCCGAGCGAAAAACACTTCAACACTCGCGCAAAAGAAATTGGCATCAATCAAGACAGTACGATTGTGGTTTACGATAACTCCGGAACCTTCGCTTCTCCTCGTGCGTGGTGGATGTTTATGGCAATGGGACACAACGACGTATTCATCTTAGATGGCGGTTTGCCAGCTTGGATCGAAGCCGGTTACGCGACCGAGACTGACTATCGCACCGAAGTAAAAGCGGGCAATTTTGAAGGCCATATTCAAGACAACTACTTTGTCAGTGCTCAGCAGATTGAAGGTTACTCAACTGACAAGAGCGCAAACATTGTAGATGCTCGTTCTCAAGCTCGTTTCGATTCAGAAGTTCCTGAACCACGTGAAGGCTTGCGTAGTGGCCATATACCGAATTCTATTTGCCTACCATTTGCCCAAGTACTCAAAAACGGCAAGTTAAAGTCCCAAGAAGAGCTTATTGATATCTTTTCAACGCTAGAATTAACGCCTTCTCAACCTATGTTCTTTAGCTGTGGCTCTGGCGTAACAGCTTGCATCATATTATTAGCCGCTAAACTCGCTGGCTATAACGGTGAAATGGGTGTTTACGATGGTTCATGGACGGAATGGGGTGCTAACGACAAACTCCCTATCGCCGTGACTAAAAAGTAATTCAACTTCGCTTAATGCAACTATTAGAATATACTGCGCATGCATATAGAGCTTACTGATAATGATGGCCCCACGTCTCATGAAGTAAGCCTCTATGTCGCAGTTAACGCTATGTTCATTTGAGACCAAGACTCGATTCACGCCGTTTGATTTGTAACCCACATCAACTTGCTAACCATAATTCGTGATTAATCATAAACTAATCGTTATCGACGTTATGAATACTAATTTTTCACTCAAGAATCTCTGCTCGTAGTCGTTACACTATTTAATCATTAATACTTTCATCATTGATGTTTGTATTTTTCGTTGCATGAATCGCGCTGACAACCCAATAGTTTGTCACTTGCAGTCTGTTAAAAGTAGTAACCAACAAAGGCATCTCATGGCTCTATTTAAGCAAAATATCTGGTCGCTGTACGCGTTTGTCGTACTACTGACCCTGATACTTTTCGCCGCGTTGGGAATAACAAACTGGAAAGCAAACAGAGACGACTTCATAGAGCAGCAACACATTCAGGTTGAGCTTTTTTCTAGCTCCGTCAACTCGCTGCTGACCAGTCAAGAAGCCTTGTTAGAAGTGGTTGGCCATCAACTGGCTCAACAGTCTGATTTCACACGTACTGCATCTATCCAGATTAGGCCAATATTAGACAAGCTACTTGAGACCCACCCTGCGATAGCAGCGTTTGGCTTGTTGAACACCGACGGTGATTACCTCTCGATTAGCTCAAATCTCGAACTTGCGAATCAAAGGAACTTGCTGCAATACGCGCCAACCAGAGGCTCCTTCCTAGACGCCCTATCAAGCAGTAGCATGGAGCTTGGCCGTACCTATTTTCAAGATTCGTTGAATAGCTTAGTCATCCCGCTGAGAAAATCCATTTCAATCGATGGCAAGAAAACCGATGCAGTAATGACCGCAGGGCTACGATTAGACGCAACGATCGTATTTGAAAATAATGCTCACGCCGGAAGTTTCAATACACTAAGCCTGATCAGAAAAGACAGCTATCGCCAGTTTTATTCAAGTGATATTGAATCTGAGAGTGCCTATTCCTCTCCAGTCGGCAAAGATGTCATACAGCGTATTGCAAGTATCTTTACCGACCACTTCGGAATTAGCGTACAAGAAGCGATGAATGGGCAAGAAACCTATTCTTTTGTCGTCGACGATGAAGAGTACCACTCTTTGATGAGCGCGAAATACATCCCAAACTACAAATTATGGGTGGTAGGACGTACGGATCTAACTCACGTCGATAGTATATTCATACAAGAGTTCAGCATTCTTTTCGTTGCCTTTATTTTTCTTCAGTTTGGTTTCTACTTTTTGGTTAAGTCGATTGCCAAGAATGAACAACGGACTCGTAGCCAACTCATTTATCAGGCGAACCATGACCCTTTAACCTCTCTGCCAAACCGTTTGTACATGCGTAGAAACATTGGTAAATGGATTGACGATGAGTCAGAGCCGTTTTCGCTGTTGTTTATCGATATCGATAACTTTAAATGCGTCAATGACACCCACGGGCATGACTTTGGAGATAAGGTTCTCAAACAGATCGCTTTGCGTTTGATGAGGTTCCGATCTCGCCTCAGCCTATTGGTACGTGAATCCAGTGATGAGTTTTTGTTCTTGACGCCCTTGTCGAATGAAGCTGAAATTAAACGACTCGCCAAGCGCATTATTGAAGTGCTTTCTCAACCTTATGAAGTTGAAAGCGCTCAGTTTTTGTTAGGTTGCAGCATCGGCGTAGCGCGTTTCCCAGAACACGGAAAAGATCTGGATAGCCTGTTACGTTCTGCCGATATTTCAATGTACAAAGCGAAACAGCAGCAAAACTCGTACAGTATTTTCACAACGGAAATGCAAGATGCTCATCTCTACAAAATGAAAGTAGAACAAAGGCTACGCATCGCTATCGAGAAACAAACGCTGTTCATGGTTTTCCAACCGCTGGTTCGTGCAAATGAAAGTATTCATGGTGTAGAAGCACTCGTGCGCTGGATTGATGAGGAATTGGGTTTTGTTCCGCCAGATGTCTTTATACCGATAGCAGAGAACACGGGTTTAATGCAAAAACTGGGGACTTTTATTATTGAGTCCAGCATTATGCAGATCGCCCACTTGCACCGAACAACAGAACAAAAGATCGGGCTGTCGATCAACATATCAGTGCGTCAGTTTTCTCATCAATCCTTCTCTGAGCACTTGTTCGCGACACTAGAAAAGTATCAACTCTCTCCTAGCTGTTTAACGCTAGAAATTACCGAGAGCTTGTTCATTGAAGATGTGACTTTGGTGAAACCGACTTTTGAAGCCCTCAAAGAGAAGAATATAAAGATCTCTTTAGATGATTTCGGGACAGGTTATTCATCACTAAGTATGTTGAAAGCACTGCCTATCGATGAACTTAAAATCGATAAGAGCTTTATTGAGAACATTGCTGTAGATCAGCAGTCACTCACCATGGTGCAAAACATCATCGCAATCGGTAAGAACTTCGGCATGGTGGTATTAGCAGAAGGCGTAGAATCAAACGAACACTTCGCAATTCTAAAGGCATGTGGATGTGACTTAATGCAAGGCTATTACTTCTCTCGCCCTATTCCTTATGATGAGCTGGCTACTCACCTAAACAAGAAAGTGACCGAGCACGCGGAATGTTCTGTTTAAGAACGTGAGTTAAATAGACGAGCTAAATAAGGTAGGCGGCTAAACACCTACCTTATTTTCTAGGTATTTTCTGTTCAGTTATTTATTCATTTCACTTTTTATTCATTTCACTATGCATAACATCGATCAACTGCCCGGAAGGATCTCCTGATAATTCCCAAGTAAAAATGCCGCCTAGGTCTGATTTCTTCGCCCATTCTGCCTTTGCTTTAATAGAACGCTGATCTTCAAAAGATATGAATACTTTTTTATCTGGGTTCCACAAATAAGGTGCTTGAGCTTGCTCATCATACTTATACTCATAACCTTGTTTACTGCTGTAGTTATTCATAAGATCCCAAAACATGAAGTAACCGTTTTCACCGGTACCAAACTGCGCCCCTTGTTCAGAAACTAGGTCACCTTTAGGCAGCTCTCCAGCAAAGTCTTTTGTCCCTTGCCAGCCTCGACCATAAAAAGCCGCCCCGATCACGAGCTTCTCGCTAGGAATACCTTGCTCTATCATCTGATTAATGAAGACATCAGCTCCCATTCCCCACCAACTGCGCTCTGTGGCATGTAAGTTTGTTGTGTGACCTGTTTGAGTTCCCCAGCCTCCGAGGAAGTCATACGTCATCGCAAACATGTTCGTCAAATATGGGCTAGCTGCGTTCCAATCAATTTGGGCAGCCTTAGCGCCAACACCGACAGCCGTTGAAAGCTCATAATCTCTTTGAGTCGTCTTTGATAGAGCGTCCAAATCACTTCTGATTGTTTTTACTAAAAGAGTAAAAGCTTCACGCTCTAGCGCTTTTTGCTCATCCGTTAGTTTCGTCTCTGGGTTCCAAGGCGAAGTGGTTAAGCCGCCGCCTCCTGGGTATTCCCAATCAAGATCAATACCATCAAAGAAGTCGTATTTTTGGATCAATTCAACAGCAGTTTTTGAAAAGTGCGCAATGGCTTGAGGATCTTTCGCCATCGCATGGAAAGGTTCAGACATTGTCCACCCTCCAAATGAGGGCAAAATTTTGATATTTTGATTGTCGGCCTTCAGTTGAGCTAACTGGGCAAAGTGACCTTTATAGGCGACATCAACACCCACGTCTCCGAAATCGACTTCTAACGCAGCTTCTTTATCCACAATAATCGCGGTATATGGTTGTTTGTCTGCACATTGCTGCTGAATTTGTTTTTGGACGGGCTCACCAGCACCGCTATGAGGACCACACATGCTCAAGAAGGCGTAAATAATATGTGAGAGCTTGTCTGCAGGTATGTCGTCAACGGTATAAGGGTTGTCTTTATTCAGATATTGCCAATCCGCAAAATACCCTGCGACGACTTTATCATCGGCATGTGCCTCAGGTGTGAGCATACAAGCCGTGGTGATTAAGCTAAGCGCAATGACGGAATTAGATTTAAAGATAGAACTTGATTGGTCACTGTTGCTAGAAATAGCGCGTGTGATAAATGACAGTTTCATAATTATCTCCTTTAGTGTGGCTTAACATTAAAGAGTGATAATTCTTTCAACCGCTGAACAAATTCACTATTCGAGTCATGTCTAATAGTTATCCCCCTTATTGCACTGGTTTCATCAGGGGAATTTCCATGATTACTCAAATAGTGAATTCAACGAAGCTTAAGTATCTTACGATTCACTGCTGTTTGGTTTATTCACGCTAAGTTGTTCGTCCAAGTTAAGTACCGTCAAAGCATTACTTACGCTGGTCGCTATCACATCGACCACACCGGTTCTTAGTGCGCCTAATAGAGCTAATGGCTTACTGTTCTCCGCTGCAATGGCAATGACTTCCGCTATTGGGCGAAATTCTTCCAAGGCCAAACCAATCACACGGTCACTCATTACTGTGTTTGCTGTTTTACCGTGAACATCGAAAAAGTCATAACCCGCAAAGTCACCGACGACACCTTGTAATAAACGAGATTGAACGACCTCACCTGCGGTAAACCAGCCTAAGTCGACCATATAGCTGTTTTCGCTCATATCACCGATACCGACCAAAGCGACATCGGCTTTTCGAGCGAGATCGAGGGTCTGCTTAACGGTGCTGTTTTCCATGAATGCGGTTTTTTGCGCTTTATTCTCGGCATAAGCGGGCGCGTATAAGGTTTCAGAAGATCCACCGTACTTTTTGGCTAACTGCCTGCATATATGGTCGGCATTAAACATACCGCCTCTTGGGTGAATACCGCCGATACCACACACGAATTTGCAGTCTCGTGGCGTAATGACGCCAGTGTGATGAGCAACAGACGATACGTTTCGCCCTTGTCCTACTGTCACTACCATGCCGTTTTTCAGTGTACTGGTAAGGTAGTTAGACACTAAACCAGCAACCTGTAATCGCTGCTTCTCTTCATTTGGTTGGTCTAGTGCCACAAGCGCACGCTTTACACCAAATCGTTCGATCAAACGTTGCTCGATCTTCGCACTAAAGACGGGGTGATATTTCACGGTGATCTCAACAATGCCCTCATCTCGGGCTTGCTTGAGCATTCGACCAACCTTTGCACGGGAGATAGAGTACTTTTTAGATATCTCTTCTTGCGTGGCACCATCTTGATAATAAGCAACCGCTACTTCAGTGAGGAGATCAGTGTTTTCTTCGGAAACATCTTGGATATTCTTACTCATATACCACTCAACCAATATTTAACAATTATTTTACCTGCTTGAAGAACAAATGTTCGATGCTTAAGCAAGTGATACACAAGTTTACACCCCAAACATATGTAACAGCAAGGTACATTTGCTCATAGTCATAACCATGGTTTTGTTGTTGATTAATTCACCTCACTTTGCTCGTTAAACGTTTGCTTGCATAGCCCATGATTACTAGAGCGAAATATATTTGACTGAAGTCACCATACAGTACTATTTACCGTTGACTTTGGGGCTAGATCGGATAAATATGGCTACATCATTTACTCATCGAGCGATCAAATGTTCTGTGCAAATGTTCGTTCGGAGAAAAATTTAAATTAATGTAAGTTTGGCTCACTGGTACAACCATTGAGAACTTCATTAGTTAGCTTGCAAATGCCCACACCTCTCCCATTAATGAGGTGTTATGCGATACATAGGATGATCAAAATGAGCAATAAATTAGAGCAACTTCGTAAACTAACAACTGTTGTAGCTGACACTGGCGATATCGAAGCTATCAGCAAGTACACTCCTGAAGATGCAACAACTAACCCATCTCTAATTCTTAAAGCTGCTCAAATTGCTGAGTACGCTCCTCTAATCGATGCTTCTATCGAATACGCAAAAGCGCAAAGCGGTGATAAAGCACAGCAAGTTCAAGATACTTGCGACATGCTTAACGTGAACATCGGTAAAGAAATCCTAAAAGTTGTACCTGGCCGTATCTCTACTGAAGTAGATGCTCGTCTTTCTTACGACATGGAAGGCAGCGTTGCTAAAGCTCGTCAACTTATCAAAATGTACAACGACGCTGGTATCACTAACGACCGCATCCTTATCAAACTGGCTTCTACTTGGGAAGGCATCCGTGCTGCTGAAATCCTAGAGAAAGAAGGCATCAACTGTAACCTAACGCTTCTATTCTCTTTCGCTCAAGCTCGCGCTTGTGCTGAAGCTGGCGTATTCCTAATCTCTCCTTTCGTTGGTCGCATCATGGACTGGTACAAAGCGAAAGAAGGTCGTGATTTCGAAGCTTCAGAAGATCCAGGCGTAATCTCTGTTTCAGATATCTACAACTACTACAAAGACCACGGCTACAAAACTGTTGTTATGGGCGCAAGCTTCCGTAACATCGGCGAGATCCTTGAACTTGCTGGTTGTGACCGTCTAACTATCGCTCCTCAACTTCTAGCAGACCTAGAAGCAGCAGAAGGCGAAGTAGTAGAGAAGCTTATCGACTCTAACGGTACTAAAGAGCGTCCAGCAGCGATGACTCACGCTGAGTTCCTATGGGACCACAACCAAGATGCAATGGCTGTTGAGAAACTGGCTGAAGGCATCCGCAACTTCGCCGTTGACCAAGGCAAACTAGAAGACATGATCGCAGCTAAGCTGTAATCACTCTTACCAAATTCAAATAGGGGAACGTTCAGTTCCCCTACTTTTATCAATTTTGTTTTTCTTAATTTTTATTCGGAAGTTCTTATGAATCGCAAACATCTAGCTAACGCTATTCGTGCTCTAAGCATGGACGGCGTACAACAAGCAAACTCTGGTCACCCAGGCGCACCTATGGGTATGGCAGACATCGCTGAAGTACTTTGGCGCTCTCACCTAAACCATAACCCAGCAAACCCAGAGTGGGCTGACCGCGACCGTTTTATCCTGTCTAACGGCCACGGCTCAATGCTGATTTACTCTCTGCTTCACCTAGCAGGTTACGAGCTTTCAATTGAAGATCTTAAAAACTTCCGTCAACTGCATTCTAAGACTCCAGGTCACCCAGAGTACGGCTACGCACCAGGCATCGAAACAACGACTGGTCCTCTAGGTCAAGGCATCACTAACGCTGTTGGTATGGCTATGGCAGAGAAAGCGCTAGCAGCACAGTTCAACAAAGAAGGCCACGACATCGTAGACCACTACACTTATGCATTCATGGGTGATGGCTGTCTGATGGAAGGTATTTCTCACGAAGCATGTTCTCTAGCAGGTACGCTTGGTCTTGGTAAGCTGGTTGCTTTCTGGGATGACAACGGTATCTCTATCGATGGCGAAGTTGAAGGTTGGTTCTCTGACGATACACCTAAGCGTTTCGAAGCTTACGGCTGGCACGTAATCCCAGCGGTAGATGGTCACGATTCTGACGCTATCAACGCAGCGATTGAAGCGGCTAAAGCAGACCCTCGCCCTACTCTAATCTGTACTAAAACAGTGATTGGCTTTGGTTCTCCAAACAAAGCAGGTACGCACGACTGTCACGGTGCTCCACTAGGCGCTGAAGAAATTGCAGCAACACGTAAAGAATTAGGTTGGGAGCACGGTCCTTTTGAAATTCCGTCGGAAGTTTACTCAGAGTGGGATGCGAAAGAAGCAGGCGCAGCTAAGGAAGCAGCGTGGAACGAGAAACTTGCAGCTTATGAAGCAGCATACCCTGAGCTGGCAGCTGAATTCAAACGCCGCGTAAACGGTGACCTACCAGCTGAGTGGGAAGAGAAAGCATCGGCAATCATCGCTGATCTTCAAGCTAACCCAGCAAACATCGCATCACGTAAAGCATCTCAAAATGCTCTAGAAGCGTTCGGTGCTATGCTACCTGAATTCATGGGCGGCTCGGCTGACCTTGCGCCTTCTAACCTGACTATGTGGTCTGGTTCTAAGTCTCTTGAAGCAAACGACTTCTCTGGTAACTACATCCACTACGGTGTACGTGAATTCGGTATGACGGCTATCATGAACGGTATCGCTCTGCACGGTGGTTTCGTACCATACGGCGCAACTTTCCTAATGTTCATGGAATACGCTCGTAACGCTATGCGTATGGCTGCTCTGATGAAAACTCAGAACATCCAAGTTTACACGCATGACTCTATCGGTCTTGGCGAAGATGGTCCAACTCACCAACCAGTTGAGCAGATCGCTTCTCTACGTCTAACTCCAAACATGAGCACATGGCGTCCATGTGACCAAGTTGAGTCTGCTGTTGCTTGGAAACTAGCAATCGAGCGTAAAGATGGTCCTTCTGCACTTATCTTCTCTCGTCAAAACCTTGCACAACAAGATCGTGACGCTGAGCAAGTAGCAAACATCGCTAAGGGTGGTTACATCCTGAAAGATTGTAAAGGCAAGCCAGAGCTTATCCTTATCGCAACGGGTTCTGAAGTTGAGCTAGCGGTTAACGCTGCTGCTGAGCTAACGGCTGAAGGTAAGAAAGTACGCGTAGTTTCTATGCCTGCTACTGATGCGTTCGACAAACAAGACGCGCAGTACCGTGAGTCTGTACTTCCATCTGACGTAACGGCACGTATCGCTGTAGAAGCTGGCATCGCTGACTTCTGGTACAAGTACGTTGGTTTCGGTGGCAAGATCATCGGTATGACAACGTTCGGCGAGTCTGCACCTGCAGGTGAGCTATTCAAGATGTTCGGTTTCACTACTGAAAACGTAGTAAACACAGCGAAAGAGCTTCTAGCTTAATCTTGAATACATTGTCTCGCCCTTCAATGGGTTGATGCATACAGAAAGCCCCGCATGAAAATACGGGGCTTTTTTTGTCTTTTCTCTCATTCGGATTAAATCTAACGGCTATTTTTCTTCGAAACGCTTTGCCAGTTGGTAGAACTCATTGACTTGTTCTTTTAGCTCTGTGGAGTGGTCTTTCACAGAATGCGTTGCCACTAAGTTTTGTTCTGCGGTCGAGGCGATAGACTGCATATGCAGATTGACCTCACTCGACAGCTCACGTTGCTTATGAGCAGAACTTTCAACAGACTGCATGAGTTCATTCATGGATTGCATTAGGTTTTCGACTTCCGACAAGCGCTCTGCACTCACCTTCGCAACATCACCACATGCGTCCGTTTGCTTACGGTTCGCCAGAATATCTTTTTGCCACCCTTCAATCGTCGTTAGCATGGTATCGATGCTCTCTTTGATCTGAACCGTAGCCTTTGAGGTTCGACCCGACAATGCACGGACTTCGTCGGCAACAACGGCAAAGCCTCGTCCTTGCTCGCCCGCTCTCGCCGCTTCAATCGCAGCGTTCAGGGCCAACAAGTTGGTTTGTTCGGCGATTCCACCAATCTCTTCCATTATCTTGCTTACGCTCTGCGCTTGATCGCTCAGTTGGTAAGTCGTTTGAGTCGCCTTTTCAGCCTGAGAAGCTAGGCTCTCTAAGTTTTGATGAGTTTGA
This sequence comes from Vibrio sp. 10N.286.51.B11, assembly GCF_041469245.1. Taxonomy (NCBI): domain Bacteria; kingdom Pseudomonadati; phylum Pseudomonadota; class Gammaproteobacteria; order Vibrionales; family Vibrionaceae; genus Vibrio; species Vibrio sp. 10N.286.51.B11. The sequence goes on from NZ_JBFRKI010000010.1 coordinate 38,880, forward strand.
TTAATGCTTTCTTTAGCGCCAGCACAGGTTTGCAAAGTCACATCAACAATCTGGTGCGCTTCTTCTGTGCGAGAAGAGACCTCATTGGCGGTGACTTCAACCTCTTCAGTCGCCTCTCGTACTTGAAGAATGTCTTTTGTTTGTTGATCTAAGGCTTCTGATACTTCAAATGACGTCGCATTTAGGTTGTCAGCCAAATCTTGTAACGGCTTGGCTGAGTCTGTCATGCGACCTAATACGGTGTGGATTCTTGCAGACAATAGTTTTAAGTGAAAATCGGCAATAGAGAACTGACTATTACCTGAATAAACAAGACGACTAACACTATCGAATTTAGATTGCAGCTTTTTCAACTGCAGTGGAGTATCAATCAGCTCTTGTCGGAAAAGCAGTGCTAATGCTGAAACAGGAAGTAGGCTCAACAACCATTGTGATACTTGCCCTACTTCAATGAGATTTGAAATTAACGGCGCAGCCAAAGAGCCTAGCAACACGGCGTAACGAACACTGTCACTGATCTTTAATGACCATTGGCGACCCGACTTTTCAGCCTTCAAGAGGCCTTGGTAAGCCTTATCTGCAACTTGTATCCATTCATTCTTTGGCTTAACACGAACAGATTGGTAGCCACTCACCTTACCATTGTCGTAAATTGGAGTTACATAAGCATCGACCCAGTAAAACCCACCAGATTTGGTTTTGTTTTTTACGATGCCACGCCAAGCTTTACCTTGCTTTAGGTTAACCCACATATCAGCAAAAGCGGCTTTCGGCATATCGTTATGCCTTACGATATTGTGGTGTTGCCCTAGCAATTCTTGTTGGCTGTATTCCGCTATGCGACAAAAAGCATCATTACTGTACGTAATCACGCCTTTTAAATCAGTGGTAGAGACAAGTTGTTCGTTTTCGCTGAGAAGCGTTTCACGAGATTGAGTAGATGAGCTGACAGTCATTATATTAACTTAGGTTAATTATTATTTTAGGCGAGGAATATATACAATTATTAAAGTTATGACAAAATGTGAACGTCACATTTTGTGTAAATGCCTGCTATTTATACAAATATTAGCTAAGTACCTCACAAAGCTAATAACTTCACTATCTTCTCATGCCAACAGTCACGACTCATCTAAGTTTACGGCAGTGGTAAATTTCACGGTTCTCATTGAGACAGAGGTATGGAATTTACGAATATTCAGATCTTTGCGTAGTACTCGCTCCACAAAGTCTTCGTAGGCTTGAATGTCTTTGACCGTCACAATCAGCATGAAATCAAAGCTGCCTGATATCTGATAGCACTGCGTGACCTCTTCTGCCTTTGAAATAGAATGGCGAAAGATTTGGTAAATATCCGCTCGATCACGCTCCATTTCCACGGACACAACCAAAGTCATCTTACTGCCGGTCAGTTCTGGATTAATGATGGACACACCACCGACAATCACGCCCTCTTCTCTCAGCCGTTTCACTCGCTTTAAGCAAGCAGGCGGTGACAACCCGACCAGCTCTGCTATTGTTAAATTTCACGTCATTGAAACACTGAAAGTTACTCTCAATACCCTAATTATTGATATTTTGAGTAAAAATAATTTGAGCATGGGTATTTACTAATGACTCAGTTATTACATGCGTATTTTAAAACACCGATAATAAAAAATTATCTTATTAGTTAGAACCCAACGCCTTGTATAAAGCGCCCTCCAGAATAATAACCACGACCTAATCAATGTTATTAAACATCCAAACTATCAACTATTCATTCAACAAAACCCATTAAATAACTGACAATAGAATAAATAACACTCCTTATTTTATATTAACTCTAAATGTTGAAACCGGAACGAATAATTAATTGTAATAATTATCCATTTGATTGGTAGATTTTATAAATATATTTTGTTACATAATCAAAACTGATGGCTTGATATAATAATGTCACACAAAACAATGGCTTTAATGGTTCTAATTTTTTCCTCACTGTCACAGGCTTCCACTATTGAGAACGACGGACTATTGCTGAAGTCATTGATTAAACAAGGTGTTATCTGTTCAGGCTTAACCTATGAGGAAAATCAAGAAGCTTTGCGTATCTATCTCAACGCTAAAAAAGTGAAGAGCACTCCGTTTGATTCAAAAAATAGAAAAGAGACAACCAATACAAAAGAGATAGAAGGTAAAAAACATACAACAAACACACGTCAGTTAAATAAGACACCACAAGAGTGTATTAGGCCAAACTCGGACAACAGATCCGAATAAGGCAAGTTGATACTGATATCGACATGGAAATACAAAAAGGAAATATAATGAAAATGATGAGAAAAACATTGTTGGCTTCAGCAATGCTTACTCTATTTAGCGTCAGTGGTTATGCAAAAACACCTATTGATTTAGGCGTAGTTAATGAAGACAAACTCATTGAAATGCTAGTTAGACAAGGCTTAGTCGACCAAGATGCAACCGATGCGGCAAAGCGCGATGCGCTTGACCGTTACTTGAAAAATAAAATCAATTCCGGTTTCAAAGGCGATGCTCAATTCGGAAAAAAAGCACTTGAGCAACGCGCAAAAATACTCAAAGCCATAGAAAAAGGGTCTGGCGTTAAAAAAGCGAGTGTCTTTGCTTTAGAAGTCGGCACCAAGCGCACCGATAAAGTACTCGCTCTATTGGTCGATTTCCCTGATTTGAACTGGGATGACAACAAGTTGACCGAAGAGCACACGCAGATGCTCTACGAGAGCTACAACCCTGAACATTATCAAGAGTTGTTGTTTTCAAATTCTGGCTACACAGGGCCAAATGGCGAAAACCTAATCTCGATGCGCCAATATTACCAAAGCGAATCAGGCGACAGTTACAGCGTTTCAGGTCAAGCGGCAGGTTGGTATCGCGCCTCTAAGCCTGCGTCATTCTATGGTGGCAACTCCCCTACCACCGACAACGACCTAAACGCCCAAGAACTGGTTCGTGAAGCGCTGAATCAACTGGCTCAAGATCCGAGTATCAACCTTGCCGATTACGACATCGAAGATCGTTACGATTACGACGGTGACGGAAATTTCCGCGAACCCGATGGTGTGATTGACCACCTGATGGTGTTTCATGCATCGGTAGGCGAAGAAGCCGGTGGTGGCGTGTTAGGCCCTGATGCGATTTGGTCTCACCGATTCAACCTTGGTCGCACTCATGTACTGGAAGGTACTTCTAGCTCGCTTCCAGATCGATTTGGTGGCCAATACGCGGCGTTCGATTACACCATTCAACCGATTGATGCGGCTGCAGGTGTTTGTACCCACGAATATGGTCATGATTTAGGCTTACCAGACGAGTATGACACGCAATACACAGGCAGAGGCGAACCGGTTTCTTACTGGTCAATCATGTCTTCGGGCAGTTGGGCTGGTCAAATTGGTGGTACACAACCAACGGCATTCAGCTCTTGGGCAAAGCACTTCCTACAAAAATCGATTGGTGGTCGCTGGGTTAACGATGATCAAATCTCGATTGATGACCTAGAAGACAATCCACAAGTGTATACGCTGTTCCAAACAACGGATAACAGTCGTCCTAACATGATCAAAGTGGATCTTCCTGAAAAGCAGATTGAAAGTCTGAAACCCTTTGAGGGCGAGTATTCATTCCACTCTCAAAAAGGCGATGATCTGAAAAACAGTATGACTCGCAAGTTGATGATCCCAGCGGGTGATTCTGCACTGCTGTCTTTCAAAACTTGGTATGAGATTGAAAAAGACTACGACTTTGCGCGCGTGCTAATCAACGGACAAGCCATTGCAGGAAACATTACCTCAATGGACGATCCATACAACACGGACCTCGTTCCTGCTATTGGCGGCGAATCTGGCGGATGGGTCGACGCTGAGTTCGACGTTTCACAATGGGCAGGCCAAGAAGTGGAACTGTCTTTTGAATACATCACCGATGGCGGCTTAGCAATGGAAGGCTTCTATTTAGATAACCTTGCTGTTGTTGTCGATGGTGAAGTGACCTCAATAGACGATGGTGAAAGCAACTCCACCTTCGCCCTTAATGGTTACAAGCTGAGTAATGGATTCCATCAAGCGCAGCACTACTATCTATTGCAATGGCGCAGCCACATGGATGTTGATGAAGGCCTAGCGAACATCAAACGCATGGGACAACTGATGTCATTCGACCCTGGCTTGATCATTTGGTACGTCGACGAATCACTAACCGACAACTGGGTAGGTAAACACCCTGGTGAAGGTTGGTTAGGCGTGGTCGATGCAGACCAAAATGCCATGGTGTGGGCAAACTCTGGTGAAGCGGCTCAAACACGCTACCAAGTTCGAGACGCAGCGTTTTCACTCAAAGATCATACTCCAATGCGTCTTGTAAACAGCGACAACGATGTACTCGAAGATACCAGTTTGGTTGGCAATGCTAGCTTCTCGGATGACCAAGATTACACATCGCCTCAAGCACCAGATTCAGGACGCATCCTGACGGAGTTTGGTTTAGCGGTCGATATTGTGAATCAGAGTGATAACAACGAATACGGTGTGGTTCGCTTATCTAAAGTAAGCCAACACAACATCGTTCCTACTGCGAACTTCGAGCTTAATGTGACTGGTCTGACTGTTTCTGCAAACAACTTCAGCTCAGACCAAGACGGTGAGATCGCCCGTTACCTATGGGACTTTGGGAACGGCACAACAAGTAACGAAGTGGCACCAACTTGGTCTTACGAGCAAGCGGGCGAATACACGGTGAACTTGACTGTTGTCGACGACAAAGGCGCTACCGCTTCATTTAGCTCCGTAGTGAGTGTTGAATCTCCAAACGCCCTTCCAGAAGCGAGCGCGAAGTACATTCACTTGGGCCGCTGGGTAACCATGTGGTCTACAAGTTCAGACAGCGATGGTCGTATTGTTGACACCGAGTGGACACTTCCAAACGGAAAGGTGAAACGAGGTCGCACATTCACGTCAATCTTCCCTTCATACGGAAAGCACGAGGTGACACTGAAGATAATCGATGACCAAGGTGGGATTACCACTAAGACAATTTTGGTCGACCTGTAAATCATCGCTGGCTCTGTCATGCGTATTTACAACACAAGCTTAAGTACTGTTGTCACAGGATATAAGCCACGACAGCAGTTTTAAGAAAACGTTATTATTTAAGCCGTAAGCAAAGGCCCTACCGATTTGGTAGGGCTTTTTATTGGTCGCAGTTCGAGATACTAGGGTTTTAATCACAGTAACGAATTTACTGAACCACCATTAGATGATCCATTACACAGGCTGCTTTTGAATACGCGATTTACGAGCACTAAATGCGAACAGCAAGATAACAGCTAACACGAATGGTAATACATAGATATTGAGGTTCTGCCATCCAGCTGTTGACTCTAACCAACCAGAGAGCATGGCGGTAATCGTCACACAGCCAAAGACAATAAATTCATTAAACGCTTGTGCCTTAGCTTTATTCTGCGATTGGTAGGACTGACTAAACAAACCTGTTGCCGCGATAAACATGAAGTTCCAACCGACACCAAGCACAACTAGAGCCGCTCTGAAGTGCCAAATAGATTCGCCATGAATGTTAATCGCGATACAGACAACGAACAGCACCCCACCCGCTAAGATCATCATTCTTGAGCCAAACTTCTCGATAAGTGAACCAGTAAAGAATGCAGGAACAAACATCCCCAATACGTGCCACTCAATGACGCCCGCTGCTTTGGTAAAGTCAAAGCCACAACCAATCATTGCCAATGGCGTTGCTGTCATCAGGATATTCATCACCGCATAAGCGACCATGGCAGCAAACACTGCGCCAATAAAGTTAGGCGCTTTTACTATCACACTGAGAGGATCGGATTTAGGTGCCTGACTATTAAAAGAGACTTTTGGAAACTGAATTGTTTGTAAGATGAGTAACGCAAGAATGTTCAATCCAATCAAAGAAGCAAAAGCACCAATGTACAAGCCATCTTGCGACCACTGTTGCGACATAATCGCCAAATTTGGCCCTAATACCGCGGCTAAAACGCCACCAGCCATCGAGATAGAGATCGCTCGATGACGTGCATTTTCATCACACACCTCGATTGCAGCAAAACGATAAAGCGTGCCAAAACCTATGCCTATCCCAAGTAAGAACGTAGCGAAACAAAACAGATAGAAATTTTGCTGAGACAGTGCGTAGGTGGCAAGACTAGCTCCTGTAATGCCAACCACATTACCAATGCTAAATCCTCTCTTTCTCCCTAACTTGCCTGAAATTAAAGATGCAGGAATAGTAGCTGCCATTAGACCCAAAAACTGCAGTGCAACCGGCAAGGTGATCATGCTGACACTGGGTGCAATCTGCTTACCGATCAAACCAATCACAGAGATCAGTAATATGTTACCCGTCATCAACAAGGCCTGACACAGTGAGAGCAGCCAAACATTTCTATTCATCTTCGTTCCTAAATATGAGCACAGTTGGTCAATAGACCAAAAATTCAACAAAGTCGCAACACTTTGTTACTCATAGCAACTCTACAAAGCGACCAATAGACCAATAGACCAATATAAAGTGCTACCACCACATGACTTTGATTAGCGTTACTTAAGACGCTAGAGTTGAAATTATCATTACTTAAGATAATAATAATTTTCTATTATTTATTGGCTTTGTTATTTATAGGCTTTAGTATTTGAAGGTGAGTATGATTAATCCACTTTGGCTCAATACGTTTAAGACTCTGGTTGAAGTTGGCCATTTCACCCAAACGGCAGAAAAGTTGTATATGACACAACCTGGAGTCAGCCAACACATCAAGAAGCTTGAACAAGCTTGTAATTGTGACCTGCTATCTCGAGAAAACAAGAGCTTCGAACTGACCGAACAGGGTCGGATTATGTATCGCTATGCGATCAAACTAGAGAAAGACCAAGAAGATCTTTTTGAGTCTCTGAGTTTTGATAACCCTTATGCTGGGCAATGTCACTTGTCTTGCTCTGGCTCACTCTCTTTGCGTCTGTATCCCAAGCTTCTTGAACTTCAACAGCAACACCAAGAGCTCAGCATTAACTTAGAAGCCGCTCCAAACAAAAAGATATTGAATGACCTAAGCGAAGGCACTACCGATATCGGCATTGTTAGGCATTCCCCGAACGACAGCTACTACCAAAGCCAAGTCATCGGCAAAGAAGCACTGTGTCTTATTGTTCACCACAGCCTTGCTGATTTAGAGATAACGCCGCAAGTATTGAATGACATTGGCCTGATTGCCCACCCAGATTCTGCACACTATCTGTCTTTGTATTTCGACCTTTGCGGAGATAAAGACTTAGCGAACATCAACGTTAATGAGATACCAAGATCTGGCTACATCAATCAGCTTCACCAGATCTTGCTACCCGTATCAAAAGGATTAGGTTTTACCGTGTTACCGGCTGGCGCGGTTGAACACTTCCCAGATAGAGACAAGCTACACGTTGTGCCGCCAAAGGTAGAAGTAGAGGAAACGCTGTATCTGGTTCAAAAACGAAACCGAAAACTGCCGCACCGATACGATACGGTTGTTGAGCTAATCAAACAGAACGTGAGTCGTTAGTTCGGTATAGATAGATTTAAAGCCTTTAGCTAGCTCGGTATTTCGCTATAAGAGCTAAAGGCTTTAATGTTGAAGTGATATTTATAAAAGACAACTACTCAGAAGCGCCAAGCCCCTCTTTTGCTCGTTCAAAGTCATAATTATCTAACGCACTTCGAACATCTTTGAGAACAACAGAATGTGGATACTGTGCCAGTAACTCAGTCACATATTGAGTTGCATCGTTATCATAAGCATCCAGCAGTGATAGCAACTGAGCATGCTGTTCTGACGTGATGCTCGGTGAATCAGAGGTATCAGCAAGACTCGCATCGGCTTCTTCAGTACTTGTCGTATTGAATCCCCCAACACCAGACACATCAAAGCTGATCTCAACTGCTTTAATCAGTTCGATTAACCCAAGTTCGCCTTGCTTAAGATCTGCTTCATCACACGCCTTGTTATGCGCTTTGCTTTCTAAATCACTGAGTAACTCTGCCAATCGCAATCCACCAATCGAAGCTGCCATGCTTTTTAAGGTATGTAGATTACGCTCTAACGTCGCCCATTCATCTTGCACTAGGTTGTCGAAGGTTTCCGACATAATGTCAGGCGCCCCTTGGCAGAATCTACCAAGCATCTTCTCTTGCAGTTTCGCATCATGATGAGTCAGTTGCTCAAACCTCGACTGAGAGAAAACAGGCTGCTCTGTTTGAGTATCGGAGTGTAATTCCGAACTATTATCAGAATCACTGGCCAGTATCGTATCTGAAGAGGTGTCTGATGGCGCTCGACCTTCAACTAAGACCTCAGGAACAATGTATCGAGTAATCAAAGACATCGCTTTATCAATAACAATAGGCTTATCCAAGAAGTCCGTGATGCCCGACTCCCTCGCTCGTTGTTTCGCATCATCAAAAACATTGGCTGACATTGCAATAATCGGTACATCTATATCGAATTCACGAATCAAACGGGTAGCTTCAAAGCCGTCCATAATCGGCATTTGAAGATCCATGAAGATTATTTCGTAGTCGTTGTTTTTAGCTAACTCCAGCGCTTCCTTTCCGTTTTCAGCAAGATCGGCATTTAATTTAGAGCGACTGAAAAATGCTAAGGCGAGATCTTGGTTCAGCTCATTGTCTTCAACCAATAACACTCTTTGGCCTTTGAACTCTATCTGGTAATCCAGTTGCAGTTCTTGGGCTTTGAAGTCGGCTAACGCATCCGAGCTTGATCGTGGCAATGTCAGTACAAAGGAGAACTCACTGCCTTGCCCGTAAACACTCTCCACCGTAATTTGACTGCCCATCGCATGCACTAATTTCTGGCTAATGTTGAGTCCAAGCCCTGTACCGCCAAACCGCCGTGTCGTTGTGGTATCCGCTTGGCTAAAGGCTTCAAACAGCTTGTGACGGTTCCCATCCGAGATGCCTATCCCGGTATCCATCACACTCACCTTCATGGTTAGACTGCTATCGTTCGAGTCAACATGCTCCACCGTTAACGCTACGCTGCCTTTTTCCGTAAACTTAATCGCGTTACCCACAAGGTTGAGTATGACTTGGAACAACCTCAATGGATCGCCTTGCAATGGCGTGTCTAACTCAGAGTCTATGACCATCGACAAATTGAGCTGCTTCTCAGCCGCTTTCGACTCCATCAGCTCAATCACATCTTTAAAGGTCGTTACGGGATCAAACGGGACGTTATCAATAACAAGTTGTCCAGCTTCTATCTTTGAGAAATCAAGGATGTCATTGATGATACCGAGTAACGAATGGCCAGAACGGTGCACTTTCTCAATATAATTTCGAGCGACAGGATTAGATATTTCGCCAATCGCCAGATAAGACAAGCCAATAATGGCATTCATTGGGGTTCTTATCTCATGGCTCATATTAGCTAAAAATTCCGATTTAGCTTGGCTCGCCAAATCGGCTCTCTGTTTTTCTTCTTCCAATTGTTCGTTAAGGCGCTTCATTTCTGAAATATCGAATGCCCAAAATAGTGTGGCGACTTCACCATCAATCTCAAAAAGATAGTAACTGACCAAAGCAACAAATCGGGTTCCATCAGACTTTCTGAGTACCAACTCCCTATTTTCAACTTTACCGTTAAGGTCGAGCTCTTTATGCACGCCATCACGAACGCTCAGCGAGTCATGGATAGCAGCGACGTCGATAGAAGACAACGCCTGATTATCCACGCCAAACAAACGTTTCGCCGTATCATTCGCGTAACGAACCTCTTCTTCAAATACCACGCTGGCTGCAATTGGAGAGCTATTTAGCATGTTGTAGAGTTGGTTCTGCGCCTTTTCCAGAGCTTCGGTCGCTTCCTTAGCAATACTGATCTGCTTCGCTAATTTACGATTCCAGAAAATAATAAGAAGAAGGATCACCAGAGAAAAAACCGAAATGGTGTAAACCAATTGATAATCAACTCTTTCTATCGCTTTGGGTGCAGCCCATTTTGCAGAGATCTTCTGGTGTTCTTCAGCTGAGATACTGCCTATCGCTTTGTTCACAATAGACAACAGCAAAGGTTCAGATTTGATGACATGTAAGGTGGGTGAAAGGAAAAAATCAAGTCGTCCGACAATTCCAATCTCTCGATGACCAAATGAATCAATGAGGTAATTGAGGACATCAACAGTGTCGACCATGCCGTCTAAGGTTTTATCATCCAATCGGTTGAGCCCATCGGCCGTGGATTCTACCTCTACCCACTCAACGTTCGGGTACTTATCTAAAATCGCGTTAGTATTTGCCGCATTCTTCAATATACCGATTTTCCAACCATCAGCTTCTTCAAGTACCAAGCTACTAACGTCTCTTCTCGATGCAATGGCCAAACGACTTGAAAACAAGCTTTTAGCTGCTTTGACGTTATCTCCTAACGAACGATTCTCTTGAGCTGCTGAGACCAGTTCCACTTCATGATGATCAACCAAGCTTCGGGTCTCAGACCAATTCGCCACGTCAACATGCTGAATACTTAGCCCTGTTTTTTGTTCAATCAGCGTTAGATAATCATCAATCATCCCGATGTATTCACCGGTATTGGATACCGCTTCATAAGGTAACGAATTCGGATCGATACCTATACGTACATCCGGATTATCTTTAATCCACGCCCTCTCTTTTTGGCTTAGATTTAGGATCTCTCCAGTCAAGTTACTCGCTTGATAAACATCCGCAATATAGCGTTTCGCCGCATCTCCGAATGAACTAAATTGTTCGACCGATGGAAAATAAACATAGTTCCGCTCTAACGAATTAACATCAAAGTAGAAAGTCATCGAACCAGAGTTGATACTCCCTCCCTTGGTCCTATAATTCGCCACCTTGGTGACTGATGAAAAGTGAGAGGTATTTTTCTTCTCTCCATATTGATCAACTAGGTTGCCTATGTACCAAGATTTGATCGGGCGACTATTGTTATCCGCTTGTGCGGTGATCACCTGAAAAGAACTGTCCGTGTCGAAAATTTCAAACACTTCCGTCAACTCTTCAAAGCGGTCGTTGACGATAAAATACGCAGATATTTGCGCGATAATATTCGCTTTTTTAAGGACTAGGCTTAAATCACTCTGAACCTGCATCTCGATAATTTGGTTTAAGCCGTCATCCTCCTGTTTAAGCCTTTTAATTGCGGCATTGAAGCTATCTCTGATTTCTTCACTCTTAAAGTCCACATAGATCGGATACTCAACTTTATACTCGTCATGTAGCGTTAGCTCTGCCATTTCAATAAAACGAGTATTGGTGATAAACCACTCTAGCACTCTTCGTTCAACCATTAGCAGGTCAACATTTTGAGCCCTCAACTGCGAGAATGCTGATTCAAGATCTTCGTAATCTTCAACACGATCAATGTCTAACTTACTCTTCAGAACTTCAACAGAGTTTTTAATTGTGGATGTTTCGTCGAACAATAACGCCCCTAATGATAGGTCTTTTGGGGATTGAAGTTGGAGTTTGCGGCGAGTTAGTGAAACAGGAACAAACTCAACATTAAAAACGTTATCACTTAAAAAGTGCGCATTAGGATCATCAAACTGAACACCAGAAAAAAAGGCTATAGAATTATTGTTATCGATGGCTTTTTTAGCGGCGCTAGGTGGAAGTGTGACAACGTCACCTAGTTTATATCCCATGTCATTCAGTGCACGCTGAAGAATGTCGTACTGTAGCCCGACTGCGGTGCTGTCTGGGTAAATATACGGAGGGTTACCAAAGCCAAACACGCCTTTTAGCGGCACTCGATAGGGGGAACTGTCTAGCCACTTCGATAAAATCTGGTTCTTGTTATCAACGTCGAAGGTTTCAATCTGTTTGTTGATTAGCGTCAGCAGTTCTGGTTCATCGGTTCGAATCACCATTGATGCTTCAAACCTTTTCCAATGCTCCAGAACATAATTTACCGCTAAATCATGAACGCCAATCTTTTTCGCAAGATCCATAGTGGTGATAGGTTCACCGACCATGCCTTCGACATCCCCGGCCCCTAACGCACGTACTGCATCAATAACGTTATCAAAATCCACTCGCTCAATAGAACTCAATTTGACACCGGCTCGCTCCAAATCGATATTTTCATTAACCATCGCAATACGGCGTTTATTATTTTGATCTAGGTTTCCATCGAGTTTGTTGTCGATGGGAACAATCACTGCGACCTGATAAGGAATATAGGGAGCACTCGCAAGAAAACGGCCACCTTCACTTGGGTCGAACTGTTGGAATGGAAATACATCGCCTCGCCCGTCGACTAACGCGGCTTTAGCCTCGACACGCGAGTTAACTGTGACAAACCGAACATGAACACCAAAACGCTGTTCAAGATCTAATGTCCAATCTTTGATGATCCCAGAAACCTGCCCATCATCATCGATGAATGAGTAAGGATAATGGTTGGCCAAGACAACAAAAGTTACCGTTGGTTGGTTTCCCAACCACTGATTTAACTCAGTATCTGTTACCTCAGCAGCATTCGTAGATCGCATTAGCAGCGGCCACACCACAAGTGTAATGACCAGAAAAACAACCAAACGATTTAGCGACAACATCAAGCCATCACTCATCTCTAAATTTCTCTTTAATTGCTAGAATCTCAGGTAACTTTAGAAAAAACATATCGACGATAGTCGGATCAAAATGCTTGCCTTTCTGTTCTTCAAACAAGCTCAGTGCCTCATCGACACTCCAAGCTTTCTTATAAGGACGCTCTGCTGTCAGGGCATCAAATACGTCAGCAACGGCCGCAATTCGTCCAACCAATGGAATATCTTCGCCGGCTATCTGCTTTGGGTAACCACTGCCATCCCACTTTTCATGGTGATACTGCGCGACTTGAATGGCCATACGCATCAGTTTGGAATCGCCCTGCCTACCAAGGATTTCAACACCGAACTCGACGTGTTTCTGCATGGTAGTCCATTCATCGGCATCCAATTTCCCTGGCTTCAGTAACACACTGTCAGGAATGCCAATCTTGCCAATATCATGCATTGGTGCTGCATCACGCAACGTCTCGGCATCTTCGTCAGTCATTCCCAAGGCTTTAGCTAGCACTTCACAGTAGTGACTCATACGCTTAACGTGCATGCCTGTTTCATTGTCTTTAAATTCAGCAGCTCTACCCAGTATGTTCAGTGTTTCTAGCTTACCGAGATTGATCTCTTGAGTTTTCTCTTTTACCTGACTAAACAACGCGCGTTGTTGGTCATAAAGTGCGATATGCGTTTTCACACGCTGGAGTGCAATTGCAGGGGTTATCGGCTTGGTTAGGTAATCGACAGCCCCCAAGGAGAGCCCTTTTACTTCGGCTTCTGGACCAATTGTGGCGGTCACGAAAATGATAGGAATGTGAGCCGTATTCGGCTGAGCTTTAAGTTGGCGACATACCTCGTAACCATCAATGTCAGGCATCATGATATCAAGGAGGATAAGGTCTGGCTGCGGCACCATCTTCGCGATCTTGATACCAATTGTGCCGTTAATCGCTACTTTCACTTGATAAGTATCTTTGAGTATTGCCGTTAACACATCCAAGTTACTTGGGGTGTCATCCACGACTAACACTATAGGTTTCCGACTCATTGATACCTCGTATACAAATCAAACAGTTATAACCCTAGTGTAGAACGGTTTCCAGAGGTTAAGCAGAAAAAAAGCAATTGATTTTCAAAAATGAAGAGTAGATCTGTGAGTGACTTCAAACTGGCGTTATTAGAAGTACGACCAGTCAATATTACGTCAGTTAAGTTATTATTATACAAGGGGAATTACCTTTGCATTGCAACATTTCACCAACAACACAGATACTATCCGAAAACAAAAAGAGCTCCTCATATGGGAGCTCTTTTCGTTCAACGGCTAGAAAGCAAAACAACCGAGTTATTCAGTAATCTAACGACCAGAATAATACATACAGATTCGAACACCATCGAACTCACGAATCTCAAATGGGATCTCGTAGATAGACTCCATCACTGATTTTTCAACCACTTCCGAAACCTTACCCGACTTAACCACTTTGCCTTTCTTCATCGCAACAATGTTATCTGAGTAACAAGAAGCGAAGTTGATGTCATGAATCACGATAACGACCGCTTTATTGAACTCATGCGCCAAACGACGAAGCGTCTGCATGATTTCAACCGAGTGTTTAATATCAAGGTTATTCAGAGGCTCATCTAAGAACACATAATCCGTATCTTGCGCCACAACCATCGCGATAAACGCCATTTGACGCTGACCGCCACTCAACTCATCAAGGTATTTGTTTTGGATGTCAGTAATGCCAAGGTGTTCTAGTGCTGTATCGACGATCTTATGATCTTCGTCTTTCAAGCGACCTTGAGAGTGTGGGAAACGACCAAAACAGACCAATTCACGAATCGTAAATCGCATGTTGATGTTATTTGATTGTCTTAACACGGCAAGGTGCTTGGCTAGCTCTTTGGTATCCCACTCAGCCAGTAACTTATCGCCAATGACCACTTCACCCGCGTCGCTGTCTGTTAAGCGGCTCGCCATTGAAAGCAGTGTACTTTTACCCGCACCATTTGGGCCAATGATAGAAGTCACTTCGCCTTTCGGGAACATAGCACTGGCATCATCAACCACGAGTGACTTGCCATACTTCTTACTTAAACCTGTTAATTTAATCACTACTTACTACCTTTACTGAATTCTGGTGCGTAACAACAAGAACATAAAATACAAACCGCCGACCAAGTTAATAATCACACTCACAGTGGTTTCAAACGCCATCACTTTTTCGATAAACCATTGGCCAGAAACCAATAGCACGATCGCTAATAAGCTGCTTGCGATGATAAGCACACGATGCTGATAAGATCGGAATATCTGGCGAGCTAAGCTCACGGTGATTAAACCAAAGAACAGCACTGGGCCCACCAAAGCAGTCGATACCGCGACCATCACTGACACAATCACCAAGGTAATCTGAGTCAGTCGTTTGGTGTTCACACCCAAGCTTGTTGCGTTATCAACACCAAGCCAAAGTACATCAAGCTTAGGCGCTAACAACCAAAGGCCAAGCAAGCTCAAACCTAATGGAATAAGGCTGAGGTAAACCAGTTCGCCTTTCACATTATTGAAGCTTGCGAACATCACATTCTGCAGCACCGCGAACTCGTTCGGGTCAATCAACATCGCCAAGAAGTTAGACAAACTCGAGAATACGCTGCCACATACGATGCCTATCAACAGCAGTGTGAATACGTTGTTTCGCTTGCTCTTAAAGTAGAAATGGAACAGAGCAAACGAGAACAAGATCATCACAGTCACAGACATCGAAAAGTTTGCGATTGAATCAATCACCCAGAAGCTAGCACTGCCAAACACAAACAGAAGTACCGTTTGAACCAGCATATACAAGCTATCAAAGCCCAAGATGGATGGGGTTAAAATTCGATTATTAGTAATGGTTTGGAACACCAATGACGATGCAGAAATCGCCACCGCCGCCAACACAATTGACAGTAGTTTAGGTAGTCGCAGAGACAAGAAGAACTCGTAGTTATCCCACGTCAGCCCCTGCCCGATGAATAGCGCTGTCATACCCAAAGACGCGATAGCCAGAATCGCAATTTTTACTGAATCACGCATTCGACTTGTCTCTCATGATTAGGTAAATAAAAATCATGCCACCAAAGATGCTGATTACCATCGAGATTGGAATCTCATAAGGGAAGATGACGATTCGAGCTAGCAGGTCACAAGCCAACACCAAGATCACCCCCCAGTAGGCAGTCCAAGGCAGAATCTTCTTCATGTTATCGCCCATCATCAGCGACACGATATTCGGCACGATAAGGCCAAGGAATGGGATAACACCAACGATCATCACCACAGAGGAGGCACTGATAGCCACTAACGCAACACCAATGAAGACGATCTTCTGATAATTCAAACCGATGTTTTTCGCGAAGCTCTCACCGATGCTCGCCGCACTGAACTGGCTCGCGAAATAGTAAGCCAATACACAAGCAGGCACCGCGAGATAAAGGATTTCATAGCTGCCCTGCAACACGCTCGCAAAGTTCGCCATAGTCCATGCCGACATGGTTTGTACTAAGTCGTACTTATAAGCAATAAAGGTTGTTAGAGACGAAACAACGTTGCCATACATAATGCCAATCAAAGGCACCAATACCGCGTTCTTAAACTTGAGGTGTTGTAGGAAGCGAACCAATAGCATGGTGCCAAACACTGCAAACGCGAAGATAAAGCCTAAGTAGCTCCATTGCGCAGCATTGCCTAGCACTAGAATGCCGACAATGTAACCCAACATCGCACAGTCAATGGTGCCCATCGTCGAAGGCGCGGCAAACTTGTTCTGTACGATTTGCTGCATGATCAAGCCAGAAACACTCAATCCCGCTCCGGCAAGCACGATCGCGAGTAGTCGAGGAATCCGACTAACAATATAAATAGAATTGGCGTGTTGGTTGCCATTGAAGAAGTCACTAAAACTGATTTCAGCGACTCCAATCATCAATGACGCAACGCATAACACAACAAGAAATACAGCAGCTGCAATGGGTTTCAACATAGGAATAATACTAAAGATAGGTCTCGGGTAGCCCGTATAAAAAAGTGAAAAAGGGCTTATAAGAACACTCTTATAAGCCCGAAAATCTGATGGTTAGTAACTATTGAATCGTACGTTCAATGTCACTAAGCATTCTATGAATCGCTGTCACACCGCCACCAGCCAAATACCAAGCACTTGAATCAAGGTAAACGATATTGCCGTGCTGCGCTGCAGGTGTTGCCGCAACCAGTGGGTTATCAAACAGTTGTTGTGCGCGTCCTTCTGATTTACCAATCGCTTTTTCGCGGTCAAGCACGTAAAGCACTTCAGGTTTTGCATCAGCTATGTATTCAAAAGAGATTAGGTTGCCGTGTGTTCCTTTAATCGGAGCCACGGTTGCACTCTTTGATTCCACGAAACCAAAGTCATCAAAGATGATTGAGAAACGGCTGCCTTTGTTGAACATCGCAATGTTGTTACCGTTGTTCATTAGCATCATTGCTGAAGTTTCGTCAGACGCTACTTTGTCGTTTACCGCTGTGATAGAAGCTTGAGTCTCTTTAATGATCGCTTCGACTTCAGCTTGCTTACCAAAGATGTCGCCTAGCACACGCCAGTTTTGCTGAGCATCAGCCCAGTACTTGTCGCCTTCAATAGAAAACATGACAGTAGGAGCAATTTGTGCCAGTTTGTCGTAAACCTTAAGCATGCGGTTTTCCGCGATGATGATGTCAGGCTTCAACATGTAGATAGCTTCAAAATCAGGTTCGCTTAAAGAGCCTGTATTTGCCGTCGTATCTTTGTACGAAGCTAGGTAATCAGGCAGCAAGCTATGAGGCGCGCCAACTGGCTGTACACCAATTTTATCGAGCACGTCTAAGCTACCGTGGCCTAGAACCACCACTCGCTGTGGTACTTCAGTAAACTGCGCTGTGCCTTTCACATGCTCAATGGTGACGGTTTCCGCATGCGCGGTCATCATGAATGATGATGCTAGAACGATGGCAAGCCCGCTCAATAACTGGCGAACTGAATTGATTGTTTTCTTCATGTTTCTTCCTTTGCCATTGATACAAACCACCACTCATGACAATGAAAGTCACATTACTCATAGACGAGCATGGGGCGTACACAACTGCTAAATAACGATAATTTAAAGTCTGTCATTGGATTGACAACAAACTTGTAACGCAAGTGAGAACTATTATCAATTATATTTGCACTAAATTGGCGATACAACAACTTTATTATTCAGAAATGTAAAAGTGAGTATTCATATTTTGCGTAGTCAGGAGAGGTATTAGGAATCAGAAATATCAAAAAGACGCGAAGAGGAAAATACTCATCAACCTGAAGAAAAAAACAGATGGGGAAAGCACCCAAAAACCCTGTAATTACAACGCTGAACCCCAAAATCATGGATTGTAATTTACAATGTAAAGATCATATACAACAGAGACTTAATCATCACCAAATTAGCTGATCAATTAAACCCACTAATGACAACGAATACGAACAGCTGAAAAGCCAAGACTCAGTCAGATATCATGGTCAAATCCCTGACCTTCGCTCATTTAACCTTCAGTAACCGATGGTAAATCACCCAAAAATATTTTTGAATTTAATTGAATATAGGGTTGTAATTTTGAAAACTAGGCGTATAGTTCGCCACCTGGCTCTAATCTATAGAGCTGTTAATGCTAAAGTAAGTCCAAGTTCCACATAGACAGTTCTCGATTCCCTCGTTACACCATCTCTGCGTCAGCTTTCACCCAGATAGTCATTCAATAGCTTTTAAATTCGATCCTACTACCGATCTATCGTCATTTGCTCTTTTGTCAGCGAAGTCAGAATAGATCGAGCACTTAAATACAAATGTAATAAACACAAGGCACAGTTATGTCACGCAGAACAACACGACAAACCCATTGGTACCAACTATCACGCGAAAAAACAGTCAATAAACTAAAAGGTAATAAATGCTCAAGATTAAAATAGATTTACACAAAGAAGAGATTTCATGGGTCACCGAGATTCGACAGCTCAATAGCGATATACTCCACCGCCACATATTGCCCAAGCTACAACATCACAGCTATCTCATCGACTTTGAATTTAATGAACGAGAAAGCATCGGAACTATCGTTTCAGGCAACGGAAACACCCTAGGACATTTCACACTCCTATAGCATTTCCCAAAGGCTACAAAAGAAACACCATCTAGTCCCAAAGATGTAAAAGATGTCACCCTCAATTCGCTCTAGCAGAACAAAATAGAGTAGAAGTAAAACAGATCTGAAACCTAGCCCTTTTTGCATTTCACACGCGGCTAACGCTAGCTAGGTTATCGTACTTCTATTGAAACCAACTTATATCAAACTCTAAATCACCATTGAGTCATTATCAGTGCATTCATGGACTAATAAGTTAACGGCATCGACCTTAACTTCTGATCAAGAGTATATAAGTGTTCTGCAGCTTGCATGTGTTGAGGGTAATCACTGAACTTCTCACGATTCTCCTCATTCATCTTACATGTCTCATCCACCAGCATTAACTTCCAATACAGCTTCGTTGTATGCAACATCGCCAGTAACGGTTTGAACACCTCTTTCTCATAAGCTTGAATCAACTCTTCAATCAACTCGTCACGTTCGTCTTCGCTTGCGATTGAACCCTCGGTTGCCGACAACACTTTTTGATACTTCAGGTTTTGTTGCAGCTTATCCATGACCGTTTGGTTTTCTTCCGCTAAGTCAACAAGCTTCGACTTAATGATGTTTACCCAATTCGCTTGGCTCAGTACTGTGTCATCAACGCTGGTAAAATCTTCTCGTATTTGTCGTTCAACATCTTTTTGAGCTTTCTTTAAAACCGCACGCACCTTTTGGAAAGGCAGCTGATACTCCTTACTTAGCTCGATAATCAGTTTATGAAAACCACCATTTGGAAGGTGTAAGTTTTCTTTAAACGTCGCCATTGCAGCTTCTTGCTGTTCGGTAAGGTGAGTCATTCTGTTTCCTATTCTTTATCACTTATGGTGCTGAGCCCGCGATCATACCATTATTACCCTCGTTTTTTCGGTAACTTGATCAGTTACACCTCGCTATGCCGTTAAATTCTCTCAGCCCTTTCTCTTTTGGCTAGTTATTAACCCACTTGGCATAAAATGGTAAATCTCTATCGGCGAAAGTTCGTACATTACGCGCTCAGGGGATATCGCCAGACAGGAGTCGTTACTTACATATGAAAGACAAGCGCGAGAAATGAGAAAACAGATGACCTATTCAGAATACAAAGAATCCGATTTGCATAAGTGCGTGAGCATTGGTTCAGAAGCAATGGTATCCATTGCCAAGTTTGCCTTTAAAGCCACTACCCTTTTATTTCGATTTTTCCGCTGGCTTGTCGTATCGGCTTATACCTACGTGATGAAGTAATTCTATATGGGAGTCGTTGTTTTCATTACGACTTATCTAAATACCCCAAAGCGCGCCCTATTAGGTCGCGCTTTTTTTGTGCCCAGTTTTATACCTAGCTTGATGCCAAAAGTCCGAGTGCATTTTATATCGTCAGTGGCGCTAAATGGTAAAACTGACCATCGAATAAAAACCATACTACACCTGTTCCAACGAAACAGACTTCTAACTTATACAGGTACTAAAATGAAAAAGATTGCACTTAAAATTGTAGGACTAACGGTTTTGGCTTCTGCGCTAACTGGTTGTATCGGCAGCAACGCCGTAACAGGGAAAGTGATGAAATTTAACGTTGAAGTTGTCGATAACCGCTATGCCCGTGCAGGTGTAAACTTCTTATTAGCGCCTGTATACGGTATTACTACCGCAGCAGACTATGTGGTATTCAACTCACTTGAATTCTGGACAGGTAAAAACCCTATCAGCGGTTCACCACACGTATTTGATACAAAAACAGACACGCACTTCAAAGTGAACGATGAGCTGGACCCAAGCCTGAAAGAAGCCCCTGTCGGCCCAATTTCTAACAATCGCACCATTGAAACGGGTGAGATGATTAAGATCGACGAAAACACGATTCAAATGGACATCGTCTATACATCTGGTGAAACAGCGACTCTAACGGGCATCAAAGACGGTCAAAACGTTACCTATTACATGGATGGTCAGCTTGTATCGCAAACAACTATCGCTGAATTAGAGAAGATTCAAGGCACTGAAGCTTAAGGTTCATCGCCCACACAGAGTTCAAACTTAAAGAGACTTTTGAGCTCATAAAATAGAACAAGCCCGGCGATTGCCGGGCTTGTTTGTATGTGCTCTATTATTTGTAAATGCTCTATTGGGACTGAGACTGTGCAAGTCGAATGCTCACCAAACTCGCCACCATGATAGCTAAGTAAAAGCTGCCGATAATGGATTCCATAAACACAAAGAATTGAGCAATAGGCAGAGCTGGTGATATGTCGCCGTAACCAACCGTAGTCAAGGTGATAAAGCTAAAGTACATCGCATTAAACAAGTTCGTCAGCCAGACTTGCTCTTCTAACCCGTTAAAGGCATTAGGAAAGATCTCTAAAATTAACAAGTAGATGGTCGACCAAGCAAACCCTAGCAACAAGTAAATACAGATGGAGCCGATGATGTGATTGGGTGTCACCGTTTTGGCTTTCATCACCTGCTTCAACGCCGAGTAAATGTGTGAAAACAAGAACACAGCCAACGCCGATAGCGTCACTATCGACAGGTTATAGCCTTCCAAAAATGAAAACACGCCAGACACGAGCGCCGTAATCAATAACAGCCCATACCAAGAGCGATACAAGGCTCGCTCTTTATGAATACCGGCAATTGAACTCGCCAACGTAATAATGATAAGAAATAGGATTGTTTTCTGGCCTTGCGGATAAAACTGCTGCATCACCGCGCAACCAAGAAACAACACCAACAGTGCATAGAATAAGAAGTAGAAGTTGTCGTCTTTAGAGACTGGCTTCATCTATTTTCCCTCGACCTCTGCAGGTTTTTTCTCAGTTTCTTGTTGGTTTTTCTCTTCAAGTCCAAGCCACGCCATCATCAGCTCATAGCTTAAACTCAGTATCACAGCACCGACAAACAGACCGACGATGCCTGACATCGCCATTCCGCCCAGTGCACCCAATAGAATTACCAACATTGGAATGTGAGAGCCACGGCTCAGCAATACTGGCTTTAAGATAGCGTCACTGCCGCTCACCAAAATACACCACACTAAGAACAAGCTCGCCGCCAGTGTCGATTCAACGCTGAACATGTAGATGATCGCCGGTAATAGAGCGAGAATCGGTGGAAGTTGGATTATCGCAATGAGCAGCACAGCTAGCGCCCAAAACGCAGCTGCTGGAACGCCTGCAATCACCAAACCGATTGCCGACATCATGGATTGAATCACAGCCACACCAATCACACCTTGCACAACGCTTCGCACGGTCGATTTAGAGAGCTCTACCAACTCTTCACCTTTACCGCCCGTTAAACGCGCCACTAAGTGAGTCACGCCGGTTTTGCATTTATCGGCATTACTCATGAATGCACCCGCAATGATGGTAGAGATGATGAACTGAATAAAGCCGCCACCTAACGAGCCAAGAACAGAAGCCGCTTTCGTCGCAAACTGTTTAAGTTCATCCGCATACTTTATGAAAGTGCCTTCAATATTGTTGGAGGCGGCAACCAAGGTTGAATAAACCTTCTCACCTATGAATGGAATATCTTGTAAGGACTCTTTCGGTTTAGGCAATGACAATGTGCCATCTTGAAGCCCTGTCATCAGGTCAGTCGCGCTGGTGTAGATACCAGAAGAAAGCGCCGCCAAAGGAATAAATAGAAGAATCACACCAATAAAGCTCAGCAATGCACTGGCTTTACCTTTCGACATCCCGGTTTTATTTGAAATTGCGACCGCCACTGGATACAACGCAGTCGCAATGATCGCACCCCATATCACCAGAAGAATGAATGGGCGCAAAATCGAAAAACACCAATACACGAGCATGGCAATCGCTGCGATCTTGATGGCAGCGTCTATCGCCTGTTTTGAAAAATCATCGGTTAACTTCATGAGACGTCCTTGTTAGACAAAATTAAGGCTGATTTTGTAGAAACTTCCAATTCCGTGTTTCTAGGAATAGAGAAGCCAAAATCATATATATGCCAATTAACACTAATTGGAATATGCGTATAAGAGTGTTGCTATCGATGTCACCGGAGCTCATCAACGTGCTACCAACCAGTACGAGCAACGTACTAAATGCAGTGGCGAAAATAGGTGCTTTTTCGGGAACCGTGTAGATCTTGGTAGCCATAAGAATGGCAATAAGTCCTATAAACAAAGAATAGAAGACAATGTTGGGTACTATAGAAAGAATTGAAAAAGCAGCAATCGCCAGCAATCCCCCGATACCGTTACTTATCACCAGAAAAGCGCTCAACTTTATCGACTTCTCTGACGTAATCATCAACGATAACAACGCAATGAACATCATTGTCAGTAAAGCTTCAGATATTTGAAAAATAAAGAAAAAACACACCACAGGATAGGAGATAATCATCGCCTTAAAGGCCGCATACCAACGCTGTTTCTTTTCGAGTGGCGCAGCAGCGAAGCCTGAGAACGCCGATTTTGGCTCAGGGAAAAACACATGCACTAACGCAAAAAGCATGACTGAAACCACACCAGAGGTCGCTAAGCCAGAGGCCAGCATGACTGAAACGCCAGGGTTATCAATCGCCATGAATGGCAACATCAAGACCGCAATCAACAGTATGGTGGCGAACAGGTTCCATTTTGGGTCGACAAACAAGTAGTAACCCCACAGCATCATTAACCCCACTAAAATCAGCAATGGGATTGGATAATGGGTAATTCCTCGCGACAGTAATAAACCTAACCCCATTGTCACCACAACGGCCAAGAGCAATTCGTAGACCGTTTCTTTATGGAGATTTGGTTTATCAATTAAGAACTTAGCTGTGAACACTGGCGCCACAAACGCAAGTGGCCAGTTTATCCACGCCGCCAAGAAAACAGCCAACGTGACCTAGGCTGTTCTCTCGATAATAAGCTTCAATCCAAATATCTTCGGTTGAAACAAAGGTCATGATTGCTTGCCCTGCTGATGCATAGAAACCTTCAGACAGGCTAAAGTTAGAGACACCACCTTGTGTCGGTGCAGTAATCACGGTGCGCTCTAGGTTCAATTGAGCTTGTTCAAGTGCCAGCAACGCCGCTTTCACTTGGCTATTTTCTTCGCCTTCTTTACCCATTTGTTTCTTAGCACGGTCAAGGTCAGCTTCTGCATTCACAACCGCCGCACGAGAGGTCGCTAATGCTGCTCGCGCTTTATCTGCATCTGATTTAGAAACCACACCTTTATCTGCCATCTCTAAAACACGCTTGGCTTGCAGTTTGGTGTTTTGTCTTTCAACAATAGCTGAAGTGAGTTTCGCTTGAGCTGAAGCAATGCTCGCGGTTTGCGCGCCGACATTTTGGCCTGCAATCTCTAAATTTTGCTCGGCTTGTTGTACGGCTATTTGGTAATCAGACTCATCTAAAATGGCTAGCTTATCGCCTTGATTAACCAGTTGGTTAGGTTGAACAAGAATATCGAGCACTTTACCCGACACCTCAGGTTTGATTGGAACGATATAACCTTTGACACGAGCATTATCAGTAATAGGGATGATGCGGTCTGAAATGATACTGAAGATCAACATGAACGCTACGAACAACAATAAGTAGTTGGTGACCTTTCTTACTTTGTCTTTTCCATTTTCTTGCTGGCCAACTTCTTCCTTGGCTTCTTGCGCATTCCCGTTGACTTCTGACATGGGACTCCCTTCTAGATAACTAACATCAACAAAATTAATACTTTAAAAATAAGCCCGGTGATGGAAAACTCAAGTAAATAGGGTTAGATTTAGTAAACAAAACGTTGCAAATGATATAAGTGCCTTATCTGCACTGCGATAGGTCGCTTCGGCTTGCGCCTGTATTTCAGACACACCACTGCTCACGGTCAGGTTCAATGTTGTCCCTTTGGTAATCACTTCTTTCAGTCGATACATCGCCTCAAACGCTTCTGCCAAATTGGTTTCAGGCATCAAGATAGCGAACTCTTCTCCGCCTACTCGCGCGACGATATCAGTGTCTCGGCTGTTGTTTCTCAACAGTTCAGCGACCTCTTTCAGCGCTGAATCACCTTGGTCATGACCGTGATTATCATTGATAGCCTTGAAGTGATCTAAATCGATCAACGCCAAACAGGAATGTGTGTAACCATAACGCTCTGCCAGGTTAGAATAATGTTTTAAGTCGTTATCAAAGCGGCGTCGATTCCAGCACCCTGTCAGTGAATCCGTTTCCACCAGCATTCTTAATCGACGCTCCAATATCTTGCGTCGGCTAATATCCGTAAAGGTCACCACGTACTTGTTATTGTGCGGCAGAATTTCAGTTAGCTTTTCCACCACAACGTTTACGGTAAACTGCTCACCAAGTCGACTGACGCCACTCAACTCACCTTTCCATCTCTGGTTTTCCTTCAGTGAGCGAGTAATGGTCGTGATTAGGCTGCTGTTATTCATAAAACAGAGATCAGAAATCGGACGAGATTCGACTTGGTCAAAGGCATAACCTGAAACCCGAGAGAATTGTTGATTCACTTGTATGACCCTCAATTGACTATCGAGGACAATAAAACCTGCGACACCATCAATGATCGCTTCCGACAAGTTATTCTTGCTTTGAGCCATTTCATGTCGATAAAGGCGTGCGGTAATAAGAGTGCTAAGTAAAAACAACGCACACACCGAAAAAACCATGGCTGACGTAGAAGCAATACTCAGCAACCACAAGCTAAATGCCATATTGAGGACAAGTGCAGACACCACGTATAGCGGCATTTTTCGGTCATAACTTAACTTGTTCATAGTTTGCTCTGGTGATGGGCGAATGACTATGATGGCTAAGTTTTGATTAAGATATTTACCATTTTACGACACATACAAATTCAAATTACATATCGAACAATAAGTGCATAGGGTTACACTAACTATTAAGCGGAAGAGATTGAAAAGATTCGAGACCGCCACTTTGAATGCCAACCAGTGCCGGGTTACCTAGGCCTACTAACCGAATATCTCCGTCAAAATAACGAATAAACAAACGGTTAGTGGCCAAGCTCGTGTTTACTGACTTGGTAGATTACTGAACGGCTAGCTCCCCTCTGCGTACCCAGAATGCTCGAACATGGTCATAAATCAGATTAAACACAAACGCGTAAATGGTAATAAAAATGGTCACGCCGATGTCCATCAAAAATGCCTGCCATAACCCCACGTTAAGTAAGTATGCCATCACAGGGATTGTCGCTATCAACAAGCCAGCCTCAAATAGCACGACATGAAAAACACGTAACTTAAGCGAACGCTTTGATTTTTCCCCCGTGAAATAACGATCAAAAATACGGTTAAAACAGTAGTTCCAAATCATTGCGATAGTCGCAACAACTATCATGGTTCCTGATAAGGCATTCACATCGTGATCAGTAAATATCGCTAAACCTATAATTGACAGTGTGACGGCCAATACTTCAAACAACACCGAGTGGAAAACTCTCTCTAACGTACTCATACATTCCTATAGCAATTTATAACATGGTGGACTTACCGAAATTATGTCACCGAAAACAATAAGAGAAAGTTAACAGCCATCACGTTTAGTGATAGCTTAAGTATAAGTACCCCATTTTGTATTGAGCGAGAGATAACATGTACAGTTTTGAGCAACTAAAAGTCTTCGTCACGGTGTGTGAAAGTGGCTCTTTCTCTGCCGCCGCTCGCAAACTGAAACGAGCTCAGTCTGGGGTAAGCCAATCGATAGCCAACCTCGAAATTGCCATTGACCAAGAGCTGTTTAACCGAGAGAAAAACATCCCCGTTTTAACCAGCAAAGGTAAAGCGTTATTGCCTGTGGCTAAGTCCATTCTTGACCAGCAAAAGTACTTCGATCAAAAAGTAGAATCGCTGACCCAAGAAGATGAGCACGAACTGATCATTGCGGTTGATGAAAGCATCATAGATAAGAACTTTATTAAGATAATCAGCTCACTCGCCGATCAATTTCCAATCACACACTTCGATATCATTACCACCTCAACCTTTGATGTTGAAGACCTAGTAAGACGCGGAAAAGCACAGATTGGCATCATCTACGCGGATGGCGAACTGAAGGTCGATATGGATTTCTTTTTGCTAGGCCAAGCGCGTTTCCTAACCGTTAGCTCTGCCACTCACGAACTCAGCCAAATGTCGGTAGTACAAGACTCAGACCTCAAGCGTTATCGCCAATGTGTGCATCGCAGCTCAAAGCAGCGCGAATTGTGGTTCACCTACGGTATTAGCTCGATGCTTTGGTATGCCAACAACCACAAGACCATTGTTGATCTCGTTGAACAGAACGTAGGTTGGGCAAATGTGCCCGAAATGATGGTGATGGAAGGCATTCAAAAAGGTGATCTTGTGGCGTTACCTGTCTCGCACGAGCATGGTGGTTGGATTACTCCAGTGGGTTGTTTGGTGTCTCGCAGCCACATCAATGGCCCAGTGCTCACTAGCCTTATTGAAAAGCTTAAGGGGCACTCACTGCAATACAATCAATGGCAAGCCAACTAAACTCCCCCAATTCTTGAGTTCAGCCTATTTCAGCAACGGAATCCTAAGTCAATGACGGTGGTGCTTTCTCCACCGCTACCTCATTTCTGCTTATCTTGCCGATAAATATCTTTGTCGTGTGGATAAAACACCCTAGTTGATGTCCAAAAGTGACCTAACTACACTGCGATCCCAACCGGGTGTGTCTTTTCAAACGAATGTAGACAGGCCCAAATCGCTCTTTAACACCACTGACCCAACTTCAAATCTCCCAGATAAGCGCTCAGCCTTGCCGTTGCTTATATCGGTTTCAAATAGATCACTTTTTGAATATTAATTCGCACCCAATTTATGAGCGCTCTTTGAGTGCTTTTTTATATCTAAATGAACCTTTTGGAAAATTTGTCGTGAACGTTTTAAGAAATATTTGCCCTGAGAAAATGGGTAAAGAGCGTAACAAACGAGAGTATGATTTACGCGTACTTAATTGTGTCAGTGAAAGCGAATATGAATCGCGTATGGCGGTTTGGAATAGCCTAGCGTTAACTGCTACTCCGTCTGCTTCGGAAACAAAGGGCTTCATCGATGAGTCTTTCAACAAGCTTCAACAAGACCTAAAAGAAGCTAGCCGTGAGTTATCGATTAACTACACGGACTTCATCGCAATGGCGCATGAAGAGATCAACTACATTAAGGTGTTTGTGGCTGATAAAACAGCACAATACGGTTGGTACGCTGCGATCGTTCTTATGGTCATCGGCACGGTTGCTCTGTGTATTCAGTAAGTTAGACCACAAATTTTACTGGCTACTGCATCGAGCGCTTTAATGCGCTCTAACTAGAAAACAAATGACGAGTCTCATTTGTTTTCTAGCCACCACAAACTCACTCTCCCATCAAAAACAACAAATCTTGGGTCGCTTGTTTCGGGTCTTCTGCGTGACATATCGCTGATACCAACGCCAGGCCGTGAATACCTGTCTGAACCAACTGCGGAATGTTCGATTCGTTGATTCCACCGATACCAACAATCGGCAATTTCGTTGTTTTCAAAGCCATTTGAATGCCTTCATAACCCCAATGTTTCTTTAGATTCGTCTTAGTCGGTGTGGCAAAAATCGCACTGAGACCAATGTAATCGATCGGCAAACTATCTGCTTGTTGTAGCTGCTGTTCAGTTTCAATTGATAACCCAAGAATCTTGTCTGAACCAATCAGCTTACGTGCTAACTCTGCAGGCATATCCGATTGACCCAGATGCAAACCATCGGCGTCGACAGCCAATGCTACGTCCACTCGGTCATTGATGATCAGCGGAACACCTGAGCCAGCCAGAATCGACTTAACCGCTTGTGCTCGTTCAATGAAGGCTCTTACGTCCCCATGTTTTTCTCTTACTTGAACCATAGTGACGCCACCAGCAACCGCTTGTTCAACCACGAATTTAAGCGTTTCTAGATCTTGTTGGTCGTCAGTCACCAGATAAAGTTTATAAGGGTTCATCGCGTACCTTTGAAGTCGATTTCTAAAATTGGTTTTCTGCCATTTTACCGACAAATCACATCCTATGCATGGAAGTTAGCACTTAATTCCTTAAGTTAGGCGGTTGAATTCAAATACGCAACTCGTTGAAAGCATGTCGAAAAACCCGATTTTTCTAACAAAAGCGTTACTTATTACACAAACTATTCGCTTTAGCATGCCCAGAATGCTGTTTTATGAAATACTCCCCTATGAAGGAATCAGGTAAATATAGGGATAGTTATGCGCCACCTTTCTATAGCGCTCAAGATCAAGCTGGGTTATGCCATCTGCTTGCTCTTTTTCGTCATTTCAGGCCTTGTGAGTTACAAAGGTATTCAAACCTTGTCGAACGGCTTTAGCCAGTACAGTGACCTCAGCCACAAGGCGACATTGTCAGGCAACATTCAAGTGCACTTTCTTCAGATGCGTTTAGCTTCTGAACGTTACTTAGAGTCATTGGATGATCAATACGAAGCGAATTATCAATCGAGCAAACTTGCGATTGATGAACTGCTGAACAACTTAATCCAAACCACCACCAATACTGATAGCTTGTCGAGCCTGCAATTAGTGCAAGACAGCGTTGCAGCTTTTGATGCGGCTTATGGATCAATGAAACAGAGCCAACTGCTCATTGACCAGTTAGTGAACGTGGAGATGGTCACACGAGAAACCAACGCACTGAAAGCGGCTCAGAGCTTATTGTATGAGTCTTACAATAACAATGATCCAAACGCGAGCTTATACGCAGGCATGTTGATGGAGAACTTCCTCGCAGCCAAGATCACAGTGCTGAGTTACTCAAACAACAACGACCTCAAAACCTATGAAGCTGGTAAAGACATTTTTGAATATGCTCTGCCAGGTATAGAAGGCGATATTGAATCTCTTAAATCATCTCCTTATCAAAGTGAATTGATTGAAGATTTCTCTAACCAACGGGAAGCGTACGCGAAAGGCTTTGAGCAAGTTCATCAACAGATGATTGAGAACACGCAAAGAACCGCTACCCTCGCCTCTATTGGTGACAGCTTAGCGATTTCGGTAGCTGATGCTCAGAGCATTCTAGAACAACAGAAACAAGCATTAACACCAGAACTGCAAGCCAGCGAAAAGCGCTCGATTCAAATCATCATATTGCTGACGGGTGTGGCTTTAGTTATTGGCATGACGAGCGCCGTGTTGGTGACTCGCTCTATTACTAAAGGCATCGCACAAGTTAAACAGATCACCAACGAGCTTTCTCAGGGCAACCTGAATGTGGAAGTGAACATTGAGAGCAAAAATGAGATTGGCGAACTGCTGACTAATATGGAGATCACCATTGAATCTCTGCGCGATATTGTTGGCCAAGTGAACCGTTCTAGCGTGCGTATTGGTGAGATGTCGGAGTCACTCAATCAAGTGACCAATAACAGCTCGACCAACGCAACACAATTGAATAGCGAGATGATAAATATCTCTTCTGCCGTTGATCAATTGGCTTCCAGCACATCAGAAATTGCTGCAAGTGCTAACCACGCGTCTCAAGTTGCTAACCAAGCAACCGAGAATGTGGCGATGGGACTCAAAGAAGTAGACAAAACACTGCATGAAATTGGAAGCGCCGATGAAAGCATGCAGGTCAGCAGCCAGAAAGTGACTGACCTACACAAAGAGTCGATGAACATTGGTGCCATTCTTGAAGTAATCAAAGGCGTTTCTGAGCAGACCAACCTGTTGGCATTGAATGCGGCTATTGAAGCTGCGCGCGCAGGTGAACAAGGTCGCGGATTTGCAGTAGTAGCCGATGAAGTAAGAACGCTCGCTAAACGTACCCAAGACTCTGCTAGCCAGATTGATGAGCTCATCACCTCACTACAACGTGGCGCTAAAGATGCGTTAGAGTCTATCAAAGAGAGCCACAGCACGGTTTCAGACGCTTCAACGCAGGCGCAGCAAGCTTCTCAGAATTTACATGTGATTAATCAACACATCCAAGACCTGAACCAAGCCAACAGCCAAATCGCAGTGTCAGTTGATGAGCAGGATCGTCTCACTAAATCACTCGGTGAGAACGCGCAAGGTGCAAACACCATCGCGCAAAGTAACCAAGAGTCAGTCAGCAGCATTTCTGGTGCCGCGAGTGACTTAACCGAGGTTGCTCATCATCTAGAGAGCCAAGTAAATCGATTTAGAACCTAACGAAGCCAATTTCTCATATAACGGGATAGCTAACGCGACGAGATAGTTAATACGGTTTTGAAGCAATAATAGAAAAGCCCTCAACACATATGTGTTGAGGGCTTTTTAATAAGCTACGAATGCAGATCTAGATTGAATCTACTGAATCTTCAAACGTTGAATCAGTGTCTCTTCATCTAGCTGATACAGCTCATCGAGTAAGTTCATCTGCAAGCTACCTGGGCCGCGTGAGTTCTCAGCCGCGATTTCGCCAACCACACCCAACACAGCTGCAGCAGCCAAACCACTATCATCACCGACTGCAGCGAAAGCTCCCGTTAATGCAGTAAGAGTACAACCCATGCCCGTCACATACGGCATCATTGGGTGCCCGTTGTTTAACGTCACAACACTGTCTTTCGTGACAACGTAATCCGTCTCACCAGAAATCACCACATTCGCACCATATTCAGCGACTAAGCATTGTGCTGCGCCTAATGCAGCGTCACTGCTATCTAGTGCATCAACGCCTTTGCTCTGTGCTTGCTCGCCTGCTAGCGCGATAATCTCAGACGCATTACCACGAATGATCAACTTATCCGCTAAGCGTGCAATTTCACGAGAAGTCTCAGTACGCAGCGTACTTGCACCACAACCCACAGGGTCAAGAACCACAACCTTGTTGTTCGCGTTCGCTTGTTCTACAGCAAAACACATTCTTGGCGTCCACACACTGTCGAGCGTACCAATGTTGATCACCAGCGCGCCAGAGAAAGACATCATTTCTGCCAGTTCTTGTTGCGAGTGCGCCATAATAGGCGAAGCGCCAATCGCCAATAACGCGTTGGCCGTATTGTTCATCACGACGTAGTTGGTGATGTTCACAACCAGTGGTTTTTGCTCTCGTAATGCGCGCAACGATTGGATGATTTGTTCAGTTAGCATGGATAAATCCTTATTCGTAAAAGTCGCTTTAAGCCGCTGTTGAATCATCAAGAGCGTTCAGCCCTTGCTGCCAAAAAGCCACTTCCATACGCGTTGCCGTTTTGAAGATATGAACGATGTTCTGACCGCGCTCGCTGTTGATATCAATTTCAGCCAGTAGCTGATTGAAATACTCAGCGCCCGTTGCCACGCCCGACTGGAACTCTTCTCCGCCATAAAGCTGTAGCCAGCTTGCGTATGGGTTGCCTTCCAAAACAGTATCACTGCTTTCTAACAGCGCTTTACCAATCACGGCATAACCGATTGAACACGGAGCCAGTGCCGCATATAAGTCGACAAGATCACCCGTCATACCCGCATCTAGAACGTAGCGCGTGTAGGCAACAGTGCCGAAATCTTCAGGTTCGTTTTCTAAATCCGATTCCGTTAAGCCCCACTGACCACAGTAAGTGACGTGGTGAGAGATTTCAGAATCTAATAAAGCATGAACACTTGGCAGTGCACGACGCATATCAGCCAGTGTTTTCGCCTTGTAGATCGCCAAGGCATACGCGCGAGCATACTGCTTCAAAAACAGAAAATCTTGCTTCAGGTAATGCAAAAAACACGGCTGAGCGAGGGTGCCGTTTGCCAGCGTTTTAACAAAATCATGCTCGGTGTAGTCTTGCCAATCTTGCTGACAGGCTTGGATTAAGTCTTGGTATTTCATGAGATTCCTTAGTCAAAAGTCGGCACGTAATCAGCGGCTTTTGGTAGTGATTTGATAATGCCTTTGTCGAACATGAACTGCGCGTAATCATCGTAACG
Organism: Vibrio sp. 10N.286.51.B11; assembly: GCF_041469245.1. NCBI lineage: Bacteria > Pseudomonadati > Pseudomonadota > Gammaproteobacteria > Vibrionales > Vibrionaceae > Vibrio > Vibrio sp. 10N.286.51.B11. The sequence goes on from NZ_JBFRKI010000010.1 coordinate 71,637, forward strand.
CTTCATATCTACAGCAGAAGGGCGAAGTGCAAAGCGAGTCAGTGTGTCGTTCCATGCACGTTGGTTAAGCTCGTTGTTCAACGTATCTGGTGAATACGCCACAAATTCGCTCCATGACTCTTGCGGGTGGTTCACAATGTAAGTGGTTGCTTGTTCCAATGCTTTGTTGAACGCTTTGATCGCTTCATCATCGTGCTGCTTTGCGTTCGCAACAAAGATAAGCTCATCGTAAGCTGGCACACCGTGCTCTTCTGGGAAGAACGCTTTTGCTTTAAAGCCTTCAAGGGCTAACTGGTTGGTTTCGAAGTTACGTAAGCCACCCCAGATTGCATCTACCTTGCCCGATGCCAATGAAGATGAAAGTGCCCAACCAACATTGATGGTTTGCACGTCTGTAAACGCAACATTTTCTTGCGCTAGCATGGTGCCAATAGTCGCTTCTTCGTTTCCTGCGATCGCAATACCGATCTTCTTGCCTTTCAGATCCGCTAGTGAATCGTTCTTGCCGTTATCCAGAACCATTAGTGTGTTTAGTGGCGTCGCGATAAGGGTTGATGCACGAACTAAAGGAAGACCCGCTGCCACATCCATGGTTAAACTTGGTTGGTAAGTTACCGCTAAATCGACCTTACCTGCTGCGACAAGTTTCGCTGGCGTGCTTGGGTCTGCTGGTTCTTGGATTTCAACCTCTAAGCCTTGGTCAGCGAAGTAGCCACGCTCTTGAGCAATCACAATTGGGCCGTGGTTCGGGTTCACAAACCAATCCAACATCAATGTCAGTTTCTTTTGTTCAGAATCCGCCAATGCATGACCTGAAACTAGCGAAGCAAGCAGTGCCACTGCACCTACCAATTTGGTATTTTTCATAGTTAACCTTTCCTTTTGAATATTATTCTTATATTGAGCGAAGCCATCATTGGTTTTCCCAAGGGATAGCTTTTTTGAGTAACTTGTCTGTGATGAAGTAGAGCGAGATAGATAGCACCGCCAAGATGAACAAGGCAGCAAACATCTCATCAATGATCATGCGCGCGTTGGCCTGTAGCATTAGGTAACCCAGCCCTTCGCTCGAACCAACCCACTCCCCGACGACGGCACCAATTGGGGCAATCACCACAGCCACACGAATGCCAGACGCTAAGGTTGGCAGTGCAGCAGGAAGTTGGATATGGCGAAGCAATTGCCATTTCGATGCACCCATCGTCTTGGCAAGATCGAGATAGCCTGTCGGTGTATTACGTAGGCCGTCGTAGCAACATGTGGTAACAGGGAAGAAGATAATGATCGCCGCCATCACCACTTTTGACGCGATGCCATAGCCAAGCCACAACATCAATACTGGCGCAATCGCAAACACAGGGATCGCTTGGCTAGCGATTAAGATAGGTAATAGCCAACGTTTCAACGGATCGAACATCAACATCTGCAGAGCGAAAAACAGCCCCATGGACAAACCGAGCAATAGACCAAGTAAGATCTCTTGCGCAGTCACCCAAGTGTGTTTGAGTAACACATCGTAGCGTTCGATTAGTTTAATAAAGACTTCTGCCGGAGCGGGAAGAATGAAGCTCGGCATCTCGAAGATAACGACCACCATTTGCCATAAACCGAGAATCACGGCGCTGCTGATAAGCAAACGCATAACGGGATTCATCTGACGAGGACGTTCAGTGCTCGCCTGTATGTCGGTTGAATGAGCCACAGCTTCGCTTCGCGTTAGATCATTCATAATCACGCTCCAACTGATCTAAGATCGCTTGTTGTAACTCAGCACATTCACCATCTAACACTCTTGGTGTGGCCGTGTTGGGCACAGATAAAGACTGAGCGTTCGCAGGTGTGCCTTGCAACACATACAAATTATCCGCCAAGCGCACTGCTTCTTGTGGATCATGGGTGATCAACACAACGGTTTTACCTTTTAGCAGTTCACACGCTAAGCTCTGTAGTTTGTGTCTTGTTACCGCATCCAGCGCAGAGAACGGTTCATCCATCAGCACCACTGGCTTGTCTTGCATTAAGGTTCGAGCCAAAGCAACACGCTGGCGCATACCACCAGACAATTGATCCGGCATCGCATTCGCATAATCAGCCAAACCAACCGCAGCTAACAACTCGAGTGCTTGATTGGTTTGCACTGCTTTATCAGAAGCTGGATTTTGAAAGCGATGACTCAGGCAAACATTGTCGATGACCGATAGCCATGGCAATAACAAATCCTGCTGCGCCATGTAAGCGATGCGATCCGTTAATGGCAATTCATCAGAGGTTACCAATGTGCCCTGCCATTCCACCTTGTCGTCCAACAAGCCTGCCAGATAACGCAATACCGTGGTTTTTCCGCAGCCACTGCGACCAAGTAACACTGTCCACTTGCCTGCTTTTAAGCTCAATGACAGTCCAGATAAGGTCGCGTGCTCGCTATCTCGGTAACGCAGAGTCGCATTACTGAGTTGAACGCCAATCGTATTAACGGACATTACCGTGCCCAACGAAGAAGTGATTTACAGGGCCGTGACCTTGACCAACTTGAAGTTCGTCGGCGTGAGCAATTGCTCGTGAAATGTATTGTTTACCTAGGTCGACAGCCTCTGGAAGTTTGTTGCCTTGAGCCAAGAAAGAAGCAATAGCAGAAGAGAGCGTGCAGCCCGTTCCATGAGTGTTTTTGGTAGGAAAACGCTTCGCGCTAATCAGAGCAGATGTGGTTGGCAGAATCAGTAAGTCGTTACTGTTTTCATCTTTCTCCAGGTGGCCGCCTTTCAAGAGAACCGCTTTAGCACCTAGTGCGCGTAAATCTTCAATCATGCCCTGCATTTCAGCTTCGCTTTCAGGTACCGGCTTGCCTGTTAACGCCGCGCCTTCAGGCAAATTAGGCGTAATGATGTCTGCCAGCGGAATCAGCTCTTGTTTCAGTGTAGTAATGGCTGAGTTTTCTAAAAGAAGATCACCACTGGTTGCGACCATTACAGGGTCAATCACTAAGTGTTTAGGTTGGTACTGCTTAATTTTATCAGCGACGACTTTGATGATTTTCGAATCGGCCAACATGCCGACTTTTACTGCCACGATATTGAGATCAGTAAAAACCGCATCTAACTGGCTAGCAACATGGTCGAGTGGAATAGGCAAAATGGCGGAAACGCCTTGGGTATTCTGAGAGGTAATTGCGGTAATTACCGAACAAGCGAAGCTACCCGTTGCAGACATGGCTTTAATATCAGCTTGAATGCCCGCGCCACCACCACTGTCAGAACCAGCGATCGTCAATACAATCGGAGTGTTTGTTCGAATCGAACCATCAGCAGAGTGCTGCGAAACTGAGGCTTTTAGCGTTAAATCTTTTGAATTAGAACTGTGTGTCATTGTCGCTCCTACTATCTTACAAGACGTAGGAGAACGAACACCGATCGAAGGAGAAGTCGCAATAAACACATGAAAGTTTTCATGGGTGCAGACGCAGATCGAGTGCTTATAGTTCCCTACGCCAGTGTTAACTGAATCAGGTTCAACGGGTCTCGATTAACGATCTCAGCAAACACCAAATAAGGTATATGCCCCCCGACTATTGATAGCGATAGTAACAGCACTCTCACAACTGAGATACTGATTTTATTCAATTATAAGAATTACACATGAAAAAATTTCAATTAGGCAAAACAAATACTTATAACGTTCCTTTAGATGGCTTCGACTGTATAAACAAGCACAACACAATCAGAGACATACCTAACCAGCCTGTAAAAGGAATCAGCTCACCGACAACACAGACGGCAAGCACCGCTGCAACTACTGGTTCAAACAGAGTCAGCAGATTGGCGCTACTCGCGGTCACGTGGCGTAAACCAAAACTGAACGCGATATAGCCCAAGCATTGTGGGATTAACGTCAGATAACTGATGACTAATACGTTAATCTGCGAGGAAAACAGGTTCTCCCCCGTAAACCAGAGCGTTGGCAGCAACAGCATCGCACCCAGGCCAAAAATACTGCCCATCGCCGCTTGTGACTTAATCCCTTTGTCGATCAGTGCTTTGGTCGCCCAAGAATAAATGGCGTAACACAACCCAGCGAGCAAACCTAAAGCAATACCGAACAGCTTGAGATCATCACCGGATTCATTCGTCGATGAAGATTCTGAAAACACCAACAACCCAATACCCACCACACCAATCGCAAAGCTAGTGAGCCAACGTTTGTTGATATTATTCTTTTTGCTAATAAGACACTCTAACAGAGCAGAAAAGAAAGGTGCGGTAGCAATCGAAACCACTGTACCAATCGCCACGCCAGATAATTTCATTGAAGAATAGAAAGCTAAAGGATAGATCGCTAAAGCCAAAGCGCTCACCGTCAACAGCTTCTTGTTCTGCAAAAGCTTGTCGAAAGCGAATAGGATTTTTCGATACGCCAATCCCGCTTGCATTAGGCCACCGACGCCCATAGAGAAAGCACCAATCGCTAATGGGCTTAGATCAGGCGCAAAACTTGCGGCGGTGCCTGTCGTGCCCCATAAAATAGAAGCAAACAAGATGGCTAAAGTGCCCGTTTGGAATTCGTTAACGCGATTGATGGCAAGATTCATTTCTATTACCCAATTTTCAGTTCTGAAATAGATAATAGTGAAGATTGATAAAATTTAGTTTGCCGAAAGGACGCTATTGTTGTTTCTAAAGACTGTCTTTCATTGAGCCTAGAAACGCCCTTGGAGACATTCCAAAGTGCTGAGAGAAGCGACGACTGAAAGCAGAAACATCACTATAACCCACATTTTCGGCTATCAACTGAACCGGTAAATCGGTGTGGGTTAGCAAGGCTTGGGCTTTCTCCATGCGATATCGAGTGATGTATTTAAGCGCACTGATCCCCAGGCACTCTTTGAAGCGTTTTTTGAATTGAGTAGGGCTCAAACAGGCCGTTTTTGCAAGTTGTGAAATGGATAATGGCTGGGTGTAGTTATCCGCAATCAACCTCTGTACCGCACGGATTCTTGGGTCGATGCTCTTGCTCACTTGTTGTTGCTCTAACAGCAGTGAAAACACATCCAAAACTGATGATTCAATACCACTATCGACCTGATATTCCAGCTGCTTTTCAACAAACAGCAAGAAGCTCATTAAAGGTGGCGTTATCGTGAAAACCGAAAGCTCATGCTCTAACAAATGCTGAGGCAACACAGCCATATCCGCGACAATAAACCGCGCTGCTTCGTCCGCTTTAAACGCATGTGCTGTGGTTACCGGAATCACCACACATTCGCCCACCGCCACTTTACCGACATACCCCACCATTTCGATATTAATACTGCCTTGGATCGGCAATACCAGTTGATGATGGTCATCATGAGCATGGGTATTAAATTGCTTGGTGTAAGATCGAATGCTTAAGCTAGATTTCATGAGCAACGCCGGAGTACATTTCGCTAGGTTAAAGTAAGAGATACAAAGTTACATTATCACTTCCCTAGAGTCACACTCAATGATCATCAAATTCATGCTAACTAGGTGACATGATCAAAAACGGCCTCTAAATGAGAGGCCGTTTTTATTCGAATGCTTAATCACGTCAAAGATTTAAAACGATACTTGGTTATCCTGACCAACCACTACCTGAACACTATTTTGAACTTCATAAATGTCAAAACCATCAGCAACCGGATCAGCATTGTCTTCATCACTGTCGTGTTGCGCGGTACAGGTATAACCCAATGAGTAAGTACCTGGATCAATAAATCCCAGAGAGAACTCATAGTTAGTCTGTGCTTCATTCATTGCCACTGATGCTGAAGTAATCGGCTTCACCTCATCGGAACCGCCAATAGGCGCCATGTCAGCTTTGTCGACATTACCTTCATACAAGTACACCGACTGAACATAAGTATTATCATTTGTAGGGTTACAAGCTTCAAAAGTGGTACTCGAAACAGTACCTTCAATGTTTCCTGTCTCAACCGTATTGATAAGGCTTACAGACGTTCTTTGAATAGTGTAATCAGGGAAAGTCGAACTGTTCTTTAGGCCACGTCGAAGATCGAACTCGACAACAAAATCGTTACTCTGTTGGTTCACATTAAATGAATCATTAAAGTAAAGCACGCCAGCGTTATCTTCTTTACCAACACCTTGCGGGCACGCGCCATTACCTTTCACCGTTAACTCACGAATCGAGTCATCGTTTTCTACAACATAAGATGGATGTGTCGGGTGATCGCCATCATTCGCAAACACACATAGTTTATAGCTACCTACTGGAACTACCTCGTTTTCAATCAAAGGAAGTGCATCGCTTCCTTGGTAATCCAATAAATTGACACTTAATGGAATAGGATCTTCACCGTCTGGCAACGGGTCGCCATTTTCATCAACGTAATCACCGTTTTCGTCCGTTTTATACACGTCATACACTAGCGTTGTACCTCCCTGAATCGGAAGTAAAGCTACCTTGCTGAATGTCACCGTCACATCTTTAACATCATCGACGGGCGCATCACTCACACTCAAGGTAATGGGTGTCGTACTGCTTGATGATCCTGAGTCTCCGCCACAACCAACAAGCCCGGCCAACACAAGGCTAGCTAAAGCCGTTTCCTTTAAATATTTCATAACTCATTTCCTATAAAATCACTGCTCAATAAAGGGCTTATTTGAGTGCCCTCTTATTCTTTTTCTTGTTGTGACCCATAAATAAACAGCGCTATTGTTTGATGATCCCTACTATTCAGGGCATTCCTCATCCAAAAAACACTGTTCATCAAGGTGCACATATCAAGTCGCACATAGGTTAATTAAGTCTAGTAAGTAAATTGTCAGTAGCAACGCATGTTTGGCAAAAGTGCTGTCAATTGTGTTGAAATAGTCGTTGAGTAGAAAATGGGAAACAGGGATTGAAAGCAACTTGATCAAAGTGAATAATCGCCACCAAGATCAAAAAAGGCCGTTAAGACAGCCTGTTGCTGAACTTAAACGACCTTTTCATTGAATTTTGATTAAGCTAATTCGATCTTAGCTCATTCAAATTCGCTTATTTTTGAAGTTGTTCTTTAGCCGCTTCAACCTTAGAGAAATCTAGGCCAAGCTCTTCAACGGCTTCTTTGATTAGCGCAGGGTTTTGCATTACCTGGCCCATCAGCATTTGAAGTTTATCTTGTGGTAAGCCAAGTTGGCTGATCGTCGCCATTGCTGCAAGAGGGTTCTCGGTCAACGTCTTGAATAGCTCGCTGATCTGCTCGTCGCTAATATTGTTCTCTTTCAACATTGCTAAAATCAGGTTCATTTTTTTGCCTTTGAAACACTAAATTAAGTAGGAGCACAGCATACCATCTAGCTGTGCTCGATTGTACTAGCAACTTATACTTTGCCTACTGTGAAGTAACCCTAAGCCTAGCGAGACTCTAATGGGTAAGAGCGGTAGCTCCACATACCATAGGTTCTAAGCGCATCTCGGTAGATACCTAGTAGCTCACCATCACTCGCCTTCTTAAGATCTGCGAGTGGCTTGTCTGGGTAAGAAACCGTATCAAAAGTAATGCCCTGAGGGCCGGTTTGCCAGCTAGCGATTTCAAACAGAGTTTGACCACGACGAACATGGCTTGCCGAGCTAATAATGGTCGCGTGCTTAATATCATGGCGAGCAAGTGCGTAGCTACTGAATAAGGCATTGCCTACCGTGCTGGTCGCGTAATTCTCTTCGATGATGCGATCTTTGCTTACCCCTTTCTCGATAAGCCAATCCGCCATTAACTTACCTTCAGTCTTGTGGTTCTTGGGCACGCCACCCGTTAACACGATCATCGCATCTGAGTTCGCCTTAGCCATCGCCAATGTTGTCTCAAGACGCTCAATCAAAATTTGATGCATAGAGCCGTCTGGATTAAGCGCATAGCCCAAAGTGACAATCGCGCCATGATGATCAAGCAAGCCTTTATCCGCAGACTCTTTCAACGGTGTTTCTAACACGCGGTCGACCGTAGCAAAAATGCGTTTGATGTCTTCTGCTTTACCTTTGTTCAGGATTTCCAGTTTCTCCATGTGCTTATTGGATTCACTTTCATTGCCTTCAAATCGCTGCCAAACCGCAAGGTAAGCATGAAGATCAACATCGTCTGGTGCAACCGTCAGCGCTTGCTCAAACAGCTCAATAGCGCGCTCTGCATTCTTGTTGTAGATCTGAGCGTTCGCTGCCGAGATAAGCAAATCAGTACGGTAAGGTTCTAGTTGGTAAGCTTCTAACAATCGGTTAGTCACAATTTCCATGTTGCTTGGCATTTTAGCCGTAAAGCCCGCGTGAGAAATTCTTGCCGGAGACTTAAACGCCTGCAACGCATCAAGAAGTAATTGGTCGACAACTTGTCGCTTAGTCACCAACTGCGCGTAATCCGCAGAAGCCTGTACTGCGCCGTCGTTAGCAGCAAAAGAATAAGGTGTTGCGCCAAAAGCCAGCATGCCACCAAGAGCGAGGGCGAGGGCGATAATGTTCTTTTTCATGAAAAGATCCTGTGTCGTTAAGTGTTCACATCAGATTTGCTCACCAATGTAAGTCCCTAAGATTAAAAAACCGTGAAGCACACCTTAATCTCTAACGTTTATATTCATTTGTTGCATAAGGTGTGGCAGCAGATCACGATTTTGAACTTACCAATAAGCCTGTGCATCCAGATAATTCTGGTTTGAACCAGTGCTCAACGTTTTTGTTGGAATATCTGACTGCGGATTTCATACGCCCTATCCCGCCAAAAACCACCCATCACAAATCCGAACTCCGCATAAAGCAACGAATCAAAAAAACCACTTTAAGCTCATTTTTTCAACAACTTAAAATCCAACACACTGAATCGCGCGATTTTACCCCTCGCTCAAATAACGAGGTCTTCAACACATAGAGTTGGAATGCGAGTCAGAAGATCTTCAAATAATTCAAAATCAACCATTGAACGATCGTTCAAGTGGTGCTTTAATAAATGACCAATACAAGGAGTTACCCCATGCTTAAGTTCTATTTTCACCAAACACCAAACCCAATGAAGATCGCTCTGTTTTTGGAAGAGACAGGCCTAGATTTTGAACTTGTTCCTGTCGATACCTTAAAGGGTGAGCAGCATTCACCGGAATATCGTTTAATCAATCCAAATGGCAAAACGCCTGCGATTGAAGATGAAGGACAACGTGTATTCGACTCTAACGCTATCCTTCTGTATCTCTCAGAGAAAACAGGCAAGCTTGGCGGTCAGCCAGAAGACAGAGCTGAACTACTCTCTTGGATGATGTTTATCGCGAGTGGCCTTGGTCCATATTCAGGCCAATCGGTACACTTCCGCCATGCTGCACCAGCAGGCTTAGACTACGCTGTGAACCGATACCTACGTGAAGCACAACGTCACTACGAAGTGTTAGAGAAGCATATGGAAGGTCGTGAATTTATCGTAGGAAATGAGTACACCATTGTCGATGTCGCTGCATGGGGTTGGATTGACAAAGCACCAGTCGTGCTTGGTGAAGAAGGCCTAGAACCTTACCCGAACTTGAAGCGTTGGTTTAACGCAATCAACACTCGCCCTGCTGCACTGCGTGCTCGCGAAATCGGCAAAGGCATTGAGTTTAAAACCGAACGTGATGAAGAAGCAAAACGAGCACTGTTTCCTTCGAATTTCCCAATCAACGAATAATTCAGCATGAAGTAAACGATGTGGAGCGAAAGCTCATTACTGGGCGAGCTATCTAAAAATCAATAGTATTGTTTCTATTAACTGATACCACACTAGTTAAAATATCAATACTATTGATATAGCTATTGTAAGAACCCTTACCGACATCCGATGGTGTCTCTGTCGGTCGTGCCGGGGAAAAGTCCTGAATCAGTTACTCTGGATCGCAGCGAATTTGTAAAGCATATGTTAGGCATGAATTAAACTTCGACTACAAAGCATAAACTTATTTTCAAGATACCAAATGAAAAAACAATCATGTGACAATCAACTAAAGAGACGATAAATGAGTTTTACAAAGACTAATAGCATTTGAAAGTAATATTAATTTTTGAATGCTAATTCAAATAATTAGGCGTTCTGATAGTTTTGCTTTTTTCGTTGATATTCTAGGCAACAAAATGAGATCAGGCTGCCTTAGTGCTTTACTTGTTACAATATCTGGTACGTGCTATCTATCTATAGGTTTTTCAGGACTTGAGAATCAGTTTGGTATGGTATGGGCAGGAGCTGCGTTAATCGTCTTAATCGTGTTTAATTTGACGCTGCCACTCTCTTTAGGCGCTTACTTTTATACTACAAGTATATTAGGTTGGCACTGGTTTGAGGCATCATTATTCACGTTAGTACTAATAACCATCATAGTTCCTGCGATCATTAAATCTGTTAGTCACATTCTAAATCCAGCGTCTTCTGAAAATTAGACAGATTATTAGCGCGCAGGTTTAATGACATTGATTTTATCAATTTCACGTAAAAAAAGAGCCGCTTTAGCGGCTCTTGATTTTCAAACTATTCGAATCAGTTCAGATTACTCTTTACCGAATACGTTGTTCTCTTGCTCTTGTACACGGATGAAAGTCGTACGCTTAGTTAGCTCTTTAAGCTTTGCTGCACCTACGTATGTACAAGTTGAACGTACACCACCAAGGATGTCAGAAATTGTGTTGTGAACAGAGCCACGGAACGGAAGTAAAACAGTTTTACCTTCAGCAGCACGGTACTTAGCAACACCACCTGAGTGCTTGTCCATAGCCGACTGTGACGACATTCCATAGAACTTCATGAATTGCTTACCGTCTTGCTCTACAACTTCGCCGCCTGACTCAGAGTGACCTGCTAGCATGCCGCCTAGCATTACGAAGTCAGCACCGCCGCCGAACGCTTTAGATACGTCACCCGCACATGAACAGCCACCGTCACCGATGATCATGCCGCCAAGGCCGTGTGCTGCGTCGCCACACTCGATGATTGCAGAAAGTTGAGGGTAACCTACGCCTGTTTTAACACGTGTAGTACAAACAGAACCAGGGCCGATACCAACCTTAACGATGTCTGCGCCAGCTAGGATTAGCTCTTCAACCATGTCACCCGTTACAACGTTACCAGCAGAGATAACTTTAGTCGGGAATTCAGCACGTACTTTTTGTACATACTCAACTAGGTGCTCTGAGTAGCCGTTAGCGATATCAATACAGATAAATACGAATTCGTCGCTAAGCGCCATGATTTGCTTAGTTTTCTCAAACTCAGCTTCAGAAGTACCTGTTGAAACAAATACGTTGTTCAGCGTTTTCTTGTCTGCTGTTTTTGCGAACTCAGCCCACTGCTCTACTGTGTAGTGCTTGTGTACTGCAGTCATAACACCGTGCTCTGCTAGAGCAGCTGCCATTTCAAAGCTTGCTACCGAATCCATGTTCGCTGCAATTACTGGAGTACCAGACCATTGACGACCGCTATGCTTGAATGTAAAATCGCGGGTTAATTCAACTTGAGAACGGCTTTTAAGGGTAGAACGCTTCGGACGGAAGAGTACATCTTTGAAACCTAACTTAAGTTCTTGTTCGATACGCATGATAATTTGTCCTGTAATCATATTACGTGTCGTGCGTTTTCGGTAAGCGTTGGCAGACGCTTTACTGAGTTTCGGACACAAAAAAACCGGAGCGTTGGCAGACGCTCCGGTTTTCAGCATTATAGGCTGTGATTTACTAACAGCAAGTCTGATATTTCATTTTTTTTTGTGCTATCCTCTCAAAGATTCCATATCTGGTAAAAGCTTCCCGCCCGTCATTTCCTACTAAATTCATAGTAATTAATAACTTAACAACATATTCACGCAAACGCTGTCGGTTTATTGCGCAAACGTTTCCCTTGCAAATTCGGCGAAAAAATCTTCGATAAGGCAAATTTGTGAAAAAAGTGCCCTTTAATCACATAAAAATCACACTTTTCTTGAATCAAAAAATGCGTTTTTTCTTAAATAATTTCATTTTTTTCTGACTTTTTTCGCTTCGAGTGCCGATCTCAGCCCTCTTTCATTAGCCCTGAAATTTATAAAGTACAAAGGCAAGATCGATTAGCACGTTCGAAACTTGGATGAGCGGGGTAAAGTCCACAAAATATGGCAGGTTAGATGCGCTTATTTATGAGAACCCAGCGGATACAAGCCGCTGTTGATAGAGCCTAACAACAACTCGACTAAAGTTAACGAACACGGAACGCCTTTCTTTAGTTCGAACTCATTACTACAGGATCAGATACAAAAATGGCCAAGGGGATTAACCTTGGCCATTTTTATTTGGTTTTCAGAGTGCTCTTATAAGGCGATTCAATTTTCACCTTAAGGTACGTCAAGCCTTTTTCTGAGACATCAGAGCTTCAGCAGTCGCATCTTGAATCGACAAGAACAAGGATGTCACTTGCCCAGTTGGAGAACGCATCGGGTTAAGCGTGACGTTCTGATACATAAAGTCGGCTTGCTGAGTTACTGGCCTCACGTTGCGGCACTTAAACAGATAAGGCCTTTGTTGCCACGTTATGAAGCTACGGCAGCCTAGGTCATAAACCGGTTTTGTTTTAAGCCTAAACCACTCTTCAGGAATTTCAGGGAATAACTCAAAGATCGACTTACCGATCGCATCATGCGATTGCTTACCGCTATGGTGCGTCATGAAGCCATTCCAAACTTGTACCTGAAAGTCACGGTTAATGACCACCAGCCCCATATCGACGTTTTGAACCATGTCTACCATCCAGTGGAACTGTTCAAATTCAGCAGGAAGATTCAACATATTAAAACTCCTCCATTAGGTAGGCCAATTTGTTATCTAGAAGAGGCAGAGACTCATCAACAAACATAAATAGAAGGTCACAACGGATGGACGTGCCGTCGATGTTGTAGCTGACTTCGAACGTCATGGTCTTTTTAAATGAGCCGCTGGTATTTTCAATCACCGAATCAATCGAGATGTGTTGACCTAGCAGCACAGGAGAGCTCTGGAAGAAACGAACTTCTGATTGCTCCCCTAACCCATTCAAGAAAGAGCCGACTAAGATGTTCGATACATCCATCAACAACTCTAATTCTTCTAGCTGCTCGCTTTCTGTTGGCACCTTCATGAGCTTCTTAAGATCGCTCACACTGGAATCACTCAACAAAACTAGCGCTTCACCTGCAATGCCTTCTCCACTAAAGCCTTGGCAAACACCCGACACTTGGTCGTTATCCGCTAGGTCACGAAGTGCCATGTGCAATTCACTCACTTCGAAGATGTTAACGTTCGGCAGCGGTAGGTGAACAAACACATTAAAGTGACGAGCCAGTGCATCAGCGGCACGGCCTATCGCAACGTTCGCAACTTCCATATAGATGTCACGTCGGCGCAGAATCGGTAGCTCTAGCGGTGCTGGCGTAATAAGTTGAGGCTGTTTTGGTGGCTCAACATGCTCACGTAGAATCGCTTTTAACGCTTCTTTATCGATCGGCTTTTGCAAAAATGCTTTGGCGCCAAGATCCAGCACCTTCTGTTGTGCTTTTGGTTGTATGTCACCAGAAACAACGACAACTGGCGTGGTATCGCCTAAACGTTGCATCTCTTCCAATGTGCCATAGCCGTCTAATTCCGGCATGGTTAGGTCGAGGAACATCAATTTGAATTGGTTTTTAGCGAGCTCTTCAAGTGCATTAAGCCCATGAACAGCAAAAGTTATATCTGCATTTAGAGAACTAGGCAGTGACCGAGCCATCTGCTTCCTTGCTAACGCAGAATCATCACATATAAGAACTGGGAACGACATAAATGCACCACTGACAAATTAAAGCTAATTCGACCGAGTGTAACAGAACATTATGGTATCAGGTACGGGGTGAATGGATTTATGTGCAGATTATTAGTAAGAATGATGAAACAGGTGGGTAAGCTATTATTTCGCATTATTCTTCATGAAAAACAATATGCTACAAAGGTAATAGCCAATCCTTGCTGTTGAGTAATAGCACTATTATATTTAACAGCAGCCTTAACAAGCGGGTTTATTAAGGCTCGACTGACTCATTCATTGAACGGCTTTATGTAGCCATGATAGAGAGCTATCCAACAAAGCTAATGCAAGAGAACTAGAACTGATATGAAGGCCATAAAATCAGTAATGCGAAACGTATGATCACAGCAAATACCAACAACGCGATCCCCAGGCGATACCATTTGTATTCGGCGATGTTCATTGGGATACGCTTGTAGAACATCGTAATCACGCCTTTCCAATCGCTACTGCGTCTTCCGTACTGCATCATGCTCGTCAAAACAAACAGTGCGCCAAGCACTAACATTCCTTTTTCAGCCCAGAACAATCCAACTTCCATTTGTGTATTCCTTGATAAAACGGTGAGCAACTCAAATCATTCTAGTCACCTTTTAGCTCGGTTTCTGTAAGACCAAGGTCTAAATTACGAAGTACGCAATTTAGGGCTTATAGGTCATTGTTGGTAATTGATAGTTCTCGGTCAGCAATACAACGTTTATCGTTCAAGGTTCCATGGTAAAGGCGAGCATCACAAGCAAATCACGTATAAGCATGATTCGACAAATCTGGAGATTGGTTGTTCTTTTGAATGACACGCATCAATTGGATAAGCAGCAGAATACCTGTCACGCCTAAGCCAACACCGATTCCGCCCCAAATCCCTGCCAATTCGAACTTAGGCATCAAATACCAAGCCGCAGGCAAGCCAAATACCCAGTAACCGATGGCAGTCATCACGGTTGGCATAGAGACAATCTTCATGCCTCTTAGCAGGTTAATCGCCAGTAGTTGCCAAGCATCAACAATAAAGCACAAAGCAACGACCCAAATCACAGAAGCCAGTAGTGAAGTCATAGCACCCGTGCCATCGTCTAACTTGAAGATAGAAGCGATCATCTCAGGCCATATAATGAACACGGCCGACAACGCCACACTCAACACCGACACCAATATGAAGCTTTGAATCGAGGTTCTTTTTATTCCTTCGTAGTTACCCGCGCCAAAATCACGGCCAACCAAAATCGCCGCAGCTTGTGAGAAACCAAAATTGAAGTTCCAAGTAAAGCTTAAACATTGCAGCAAGATTTGGTGCAAGGCTAACGAAGCAATACTGATCGTGCCCGCCATCAAGGTGCCACCGTAAATCAAGCCATGCTCAAGTAAAGCAGCCAAGCCGATAGGTAGACCCATCAACAACAATGGGCTCATCAACTTGATTGAATACTCTTCTGTATTTAGCCAAGGGGCGAACTGCTTAAACTCGTCACGCTTAAATACCCAAACCGTATATCCAACCATCACGATAAATGCCGCGATAGCCGTACCAAGCCCTAAACCTGTTAAGCCCATGTCTAATTGGAAGGTGAGAAAGTAGCTCACTGGCACATTCAGAATTACGGTGATAATCGACATCACAAGAATGGAGCGCACGTTGCCAAACGCACTGGTTAAGCCACGAAGTACCAACAAGATAAGCGAAGGCAACATTACCCACTTCAAAGCATGGACATATTCCATGGCTAAAGTGATCACTTCTGGTGGCTGTTTGGCTGCTTCTAATACCAACGGAGCAAACCAGAAGCTGGCCATTAAGGTCACGCTGAGCACGAATGCCAACATGGTTGCGCCTTTCACCGCCAATCTAATTTGAGTATTACCAAACTCAGGGCGAGCTACTCGCTGACCATAAGCGATCGCAATCAAATTCGCGACACAACCCACGGTGCTGCTCGCAATAATGAAGATGAAAAAGTAGATTGAGGCACCTAAGCCACCAGCCGCAAGGGCTGACACACTGATACGCGACATCATCCAAACATCAGTAAGAACTAAAGCCATAGATATCAGCTGTGAAATGATCAAAGGGAATGCAAGAGTGAGTATTTTTTTCATGAGCGCCTCAGGTAATTTCGCCCAAAATACGATCGATGAGGCTAGCGTTCAATTGATAAATTTGCGACTCTAACATTCCATAAACTCATGCGAACGAATTATGACCCCATATCCTAGCTTGCCATCATCACATAATGGCTTAAAAGCCTTTGAAGCTGCCGCAAGGCTGATGAGCTTTACTCTGGCTGCCGAAGAGCTGCATGTGACACAAAGTGCGATCAGCCGACAGATCAAACAGCTTGAAGATGAGTTAAACGCATCACTGGTTATTCGTAAGCATCGAGCCATAGAATTAACGGTACAAGGTCATGATTTGTATGTCGCTTTGCGAGAAAGCTACGGTAATATCGAAGCTGTTATCGCCTCTTGGAGTGAGCCCAAGCAGAAGCGTATCGTGATCAAAGCGACTCTGAGTTTCGCGACGCGAGTATTGATCTCCAAAGTTCGGGAATTAAACGAGCGTTATCAAGATCATGAGATCGTCATTGTTCCTGTGATTGAGGAAGACGAATCGATTAATAGTAGTGAGTATGATCTACTGATCTTCCACACGCGTTTCAAAAAACGCTATGACAAGGCACCTGACATTACCTTCTTGCGTGAAGAGTTCATGGCGCCGGTTTGCTCGACTAGCTTAACCACCAAAGACACCGACCTTGATTCAATCTTAACCTTGCCAAGGCTGCATCCAACCTTAGATCATCACGACTGGAAAGTGTGGCTGGCCGATGTTGAATTCCCACCAAAGAAACCTGTCAGAAATACCAGCTTCTTGTCTTTAGATATGGCGCTCAGTGCCTGTCTATCCGGTGAAGGGGTTACGGTCACGGATCTGTTGTTAGTTCAACAAGATCTCCAACGAGGCTTCTTGTACTGCCCTAGAAATGCAAAAATCCAACACAGTGCTTGGACTTACTTCATGCACCAGCGTAGTCACACGCCTATCATCAACGACCTTATTGAATGGCTTAGAGAAGAGACAACAAAAGAGATCGAGTTGCTGAAAGTACTCGCACAGCAGTATCAATGGTTTGGTGTAATAGAACAGGACAAAGCCTTTGGTCGGCTCTTCTAAACTAAGTTATGATTCCTGTTCCCTCAACCGATTGATATTTTTATGCCTTCTTTCTCTTTTTCAATGATCCCTGTTGGGGTTAGATTCATGATCCTTTCTGCTTTTGGATTCGCACTGATGTCAGCGTGTGTGAAATACATCAGCAACTACGGCATACCTGTATTCGAAATTGTTGCAGCAAGGGCTTTGGTGTCTTTGATCATCAGTTATATCGACGTTAAGCGAAAAGGCATTTCGATCTGGGGAAATAACAAACCGTTGTTGTTTGTTCGAGGCGCAGTTGGCACAGCAGCCTTGATGTGTGTTTACTACGCTGTGACCACCTTGCCATTAGCAGAAGCAACCATTCTACAATACGTTCATCCTGTATTTACCGCTCTACTTGGTGTGTTATTCCTGAAAGAACGCGTCCAAAAGTCGACCATGATCTGCATTGCGTTTTGCTTAGCAGGATTATTAGTGATGGTTCAGCCAAGCATGAACAGTGGCGCGAGCAGCGAGTTACCGCTATTCAGCATTATGGTGGCGTTATGTGGCGCATTTGGTAGCTCAATTGCTTATGTGATTGTGAGGAAGCTTAGCCAAACAGAAGACAGTTCAGTCATCATCTTCTACTTCCCACTGGTTGCGCTACCAATCTCAACAGCTCTTATCTGGAACGACTTTGTATGGCCTAGCCTATTCCTAACCATGATGCTTGTGCTCGTCGGGATTTTCACACAAATAGGACAATACGGTTTAACCAAAGCAATGCAAACCCAGGCAGCAGGTAAAGCTTCAGCTTACTCATACGTGCAGATCGTCTTCTCAGCGCTATTAGGTGTGTGGATCTTCAATGAGATTCCATCGGTTTGGACTTATCTAGGTGGTGGCCTGATTGTCACTGGTGCACTCATTAACGTGTTTGGTAAACAGCTATTGGTGCCGTTCAAGGCTAAATAAGTAACCCACTCAATATCAGCTGATAAATAGAATCTAAAAAGGGCATTGCGGATTATTCCACGATGCCCTTTTCTATAAATGCTCTCTAGCGCGCTTTCATTCAGCTAACCAACTTTAACAAAGCGGCGTATTACGTAACTAACTCGTGGCATTTCGTAACTTAGGATCATCACTCAAATACTCAACAAACTCGATTTCAAAGCCTGCAGGATCCACAAAGTAGACATTTTTTCGATAAGGTTCTTCGGCACCGGGTTTGGCAATTGGAAAGCCCGCATCAACAAGGCGTTGAGTGACACTTTCGATATTATTGGTCACATAAGCGAAGTGTGCGAGACCAACAGAATGCCCAGCCAAATCTCTATTTTCACCTTCACCGTGATCACTTATTGCTATGTATTGGTACTCGTCGCCAAAATGCAGCCAGTTACGTGGCTTGCCTGACCATTCGCCTTTTCCTTCATCACGAACGTACCAGTGTGGAAACGCCGCTTTATAGAAAGTCAGCATTTCAGGGATGTCCTTGACGACTAAATTCACATGTTCAAGTTGGATCATTCTTCTCTCCTTAAAGTATTCTCGTAAGCAACGTTGCACATCCTAATACCTCAAGTTAAGTTGAGGTAAAGCACTAATTTGCATTTATTTCGAGAACGTTTTTAGAGCCCAAATTGTCGTATTTTGAAGCGATACAAACCCTAAGTTTAGACGACCTTCCCTGATGTGGTTTATTTGGAATCCAGAATGACTGAGAGACAAGCCGCTATGGTTTAGGCGGAGTAACCTCAACTTCTAAAGCGGCTCGGTCTCTCCACTTGAAAACCTTCTTCCATTTAATCGGCATCATTGGAATAACGATGAGACTAATGCCCACCAGCGTCAGGATGTCTGGAATCTCATCGAACCACATAACACCAAACAATGTTACGAACACCAACCCAGAATATTCGGCGAGCGCAATCTGGTTGGCCGGTGCTTTTTTGTAAGCCACCACCACAAGCGCATGGTATCCAAGTACGAACAAGTTGATTGCCATGATCCAACCAACATGACGCCATTCGAGCGCAGACCAAGTTGGCAGCGCTAATGCCAGTGCAAGTGGCAGAGTCATAATGCTGGTCCAGAACAGAGTTGAGATGATGTGTTGCTCTGCATTCAAGCGTTTAATCAAGATATTACCCACGCCCATCGCAAGCGCACTGCCTAGCCCAGCAATCGCCGCCCAATGAAATTGTTCAGGGCGTAACACGATTAATACGCCCACAAAACCAATCAGGGTCGCGATCACTTTTGAAGATGTCGGCCTTTCTTTCAACAGCACGATCGACAAAGGCAGCATAAGGATTGGTCCAACGTAGAACATCGCGTTTGCTGTCGCCAAAGTAAGGTGTGTAATGGCGATCATCGCGCAGCCACTCCCCACTAAGATAAATTGAGCCCTTAAGAAGTTGATTCGGCAACCGCCTTTCATACGCGTCTCTCTCGGTAACTTTAACCAAAATGGAAGCAACAAGATCACGCTCAATAGCTGACGGATAAACACGTACTGGAACGTAGGGACTTCGCCATTCAGTATCTTCAATGATACGTCTGAAAAAGACGCAAGTAGGTTTGCGAGCACCAAAAGCAAAATGGCGTGGTTAACAGCTTTATTCATACAGAAGTAAGATTACACATTTGTCATACAATTATGGGCGCACATCATACATGAGAATTTGAAATGTGTAATAGCAAAATTAATAAGGCTCAGACTAATGCAATTTTGAATTAAACCTCGATGAACAAATCACAGCTATTCGTTCAATATTTAGCCGCATTAATATTCTCTTATTGACTGATACATCAAGTTACAAATCGCTTTCATATTAACCAAGAACACTGATCTGGGTTAATAAATTGGCTTCACAATAACCTTACTTTTAATGTGGTCAGATAATTACAAAAAAGGAAGTTAAAGTGAAAAAATTATTAGCACTTGGTATCGCAGCGGTAATCTCGGCTCCAGCAGTAGCCGACCACAACACAATCAATGGTATGGATTTTGGTCCACTCGCAAAGTTAGTCGGCACATGGAAATCAGTCGAAACTGGCGGCGTTGATATTTCTCCAGGCCAAGAAGGCACAGAAGTGGGTGCAGGTGGTCCCGCGGTTACACCATTCTATGAAGTAATGACGTTTGAGGTTGCGGCAGATGCAACCAATGCCAGCGATCAATATCTGGTTGCTCTGTACTACAAACAAGAAGTATTCAGAAAGGCCGACGACTCTAAGCTCCACGATCAACGTGGCTACTTCATCTACGACCAAAAAAATCAGGTCGTCTACAACTCTTACTGCGTACCACGCACCACATGTGTCACCGCAGAAGGCCCTGCTGGCGATACAATGACGTTAGTTGCGTCTAAGCGTGGCATCGCTGAGTCCGAATACATGACGGACAACGCAACCACCACGGGCTTCACGATGAACATTAGCATTTCAGACGATACGCTGACGTACTCTCAAACAACAGGCTTAGAGATCTACGACAACGCATTTGCTCATACAGATTCAAGCACTCTAATTAAAGTGAAGTAGATTCAAATACAAACGCCTTTCACAGCGAAGTGAAAGGCGTTTTTCTGTTGTACTTGTAACAACAAACAAGTTTAACTAGATTGTGTATCAACCTTGGCGTAACGGTTGGCTAGCACTGCACAGTAAAAGATCTGAATCGGGTGATAAAGCATGATTGGTAGTAATATCATCCCTAGATTAGGGTTGTGAGCAAAGATCACCTTAGCCATAGGAATACCTGCCGCTAAGGTCTTCTTAGTACCACAGAATACTGCCGCGACTTCATCTTGATGATTGAATCCAACCTTTCGGGCACTCCATTGAATGCCGTGTACCATCACCATCAATACCACTAAACAAATCACCGCTGACAGCAACAACAGCATTGGTGAAAAGTCGCTCCAAATACCGTGTTCAATAGAGTCACAGAAAGCACTGTAGACGATCAGAAGTATCACGTATTTATCTAACTTATTGACCACTGACTTGTGTTTCTGAGTCCATTCAAAAAGTAACGGGCGCATCAACTGGCCGACAATCATTGGCAATAGCAGCATTTTAGATATAGAGATCACCGATTCCATCAGGTTTAGCTCTGCACCTTCCAACCCCATAAAGAGCTGGATCAGTAGAGGCGTAATGAACACGCCTAAAATACTAGAAAGTGATGCATTGAATATCGCACCCGGTAGGTTTCCTTTTCCAATCACCGTCATCGCGACCGAAGACGAAATCGTACTCGGTAATACGAGAGGTAACAGAAACCAAAGGCCAGAGCTGCTGGCATATAAGCGACAAAGCCTTGCCCGAATATCACCCAAAGCAGTGGGTAAACTAAGAATGTCGCGCTTTGTACAAAAACATGCAGCTTCCAATTCGAAAGCCCCTCAAGAATGGCTTTGGGAGACAAACCCAAACCGTGTAAGAAAAACACCAAAGCGATGCCGAGAACAGTCACCGTATCGAGATGAAGTACCCCACCCGATTTGCCCCAATCCGGCGTAAAAACAGCAACGACCATAGCCACCACCATCCCTACAAGAAACCATTCCTTTTTCAGTTTTTCTATCATGTTGACACGCACTTTCTGTAGATTCCATTTCAGCCAATAACAAGGCTCCGATGCTATTTATCCTATCGACTCTAATTTTAATTAACCACCATAAACGCAAATTAAGCTCGTCTTTATCTTGAGGGTTAACGTTGTTATTCGAGTTTGTTACGCACGCTTCGCTCTGGATTGAACAGATGTATGGAATGATGATGAAATATTAGAAAACAGCGGTTTATCGAGAAGGTAAGACCCTTTCAGTGATCGGGGCACAGAGGTAAGCCGTAAGGATATGAAAGAAAGACGTAGGCAATCTAAACACCAAAGATCAGCCTATTCTCAAAGATGACGCAGCGGGAGTAACACATGGACAACAGAATCACCATTATTGAATTTCTCAGAGTATTTGAGTTTATTCGCTCTTCCGGTGAGCAACGGGACAACAAATATCTAGTTGGCGAAATGACGGCTTGGCATGATTACGACGGTTACACCTGTTGGCTAAGCTATAAAGACGTCACGGTGACGCTGATGTTTCACGGTTCGCTAAAAATTGAGTACGACAACGCTTCAAATTACTCTGAATTTATTGAGCATTGTATGGGTATGCTTGCCACTGAACCTTCTCCATAAAACGCGAACAGACTAACGGCTAACGGCTAACGGAGACAATCATGAACGAAACGGCTTCATTGCTTAAGCGAAGACACCCTTTTTGGCTAGTACTCAGCCTCTCCTTTTTATGGTCTCAAGTATCTGTAGCAGGCATAGGTATGATTGATTTTATACAACCGAACGAACACAAGAATTGGACAGCGACCAACGACGATGTAATGGGTGGCATCTCAACGGGCGGGCTCATTTATCTTGATGATATGAGTCGATTTAGGGGCGAGCTATCGTTAGAAAACAATGGTGGTTTCAGTTCTGTAAAGCGCTCCATTGAATCACCAGCCCATGAAATAGATAGCGCAGAGCTAGTTTTCGTTGGTGATGGTCGCACCTACCAACTGAGACTCACAACATCGAAAGATGGTAATCGAGTTCAATACAAACACGATTTCGTTACGATAAAGGGAGTGCGGCTTAACAAGGTGTTCCACTTCAATGATTTTCAAGCTGTGTTCAGAGGTCGGCTACTGAGCGATGCGCCGGAACTTAAGGCACGAGACATCAAACAAATAGTTTTTTTGATTGCGGACAAACAGCCCTCGCCTTTTGAGCTAGACCTAATACAGCTTCACTTCAGAACATCGAAACCTATCACATCACCAGAAGCTGACTAAACTGAAAACAAACAAAAGCCCCTGAAACCTTTTGACTAGCAATCAGATATCAGGGGCTTCTTCTATTTAAACCGTCAACGACTCAAAACAACGACGGATTAAAACATCAGCAATTAGTATTTGATGGCAGTTTTACCAATCGAGGCACTGCTCTCAATGCGTTGGTGTGCATCTTTGATTGTATCCACACTAAAGCCATTTAGGGTCGTGGTTAGAGTCGTTTTAATACGGCCCGAATCAATCAGATTCGCGGCTTGGAATAGGATGTCTTGCTGCTTCTGGATATCTTCGGTGTTAAACAATGAACGCGTGAACATCAGCTCCCAAACAAAGCCTGCTGATTTTCCTTGCAGCGCTGATAAGTCAATGCCACCATCAAATTCAACAATCGAACTGATCATGCCTTGCGGTGCGATCAACTCAACCATCGCATCCCAGTGCCCTTTTGTATCAGCAACATTGAAAATGTAGTCAACATGTTGAATGCCTTGCTCTCGCACTGACTCAACAAGGTTACGGTGGTTCACCACATAGTCCGCTCCCATATCTCTTACCCACTGCTCCGTTTCAGGTCTTGAAGCTGTTGCGATAACATTTAGGTTGGTCAGTTGCTTAGCCAGTTGAATCGTAATTGAACCAACGCCGCCCGCTCCACCAATGATCAGGATAGACTTTTTCTCTTCAGGACGAACACGCAAGCGGTCAAACAACGCTTCCCATGCTGTAAGCGTCGCTAGTGGCATAACGGCTGCAGCTTCATCAGAAAGGCTCTTAGGCGCTTTAGCGGTAATACGGTAGTCCACAGCTTGGTATTCTGCGTTAGCCCCCATGCGTGTTACGTCACCCGCATAGTACACACGGTCACCGACTTCGAAGCCTTCAACGTCAGCACCTTTACCAACAACTTCACCGACTGCGTCATAGCCCAGCACTTTTGGCTGCTCAAGAGTTTTGTCTTTGGCATTACGAATACGAATTTTAGCGTCAGCAGGATTGATAGAAGTCGCGCTCACTTTTACCAGCAAGTCATTATTTTTTAGTTCTGGCAGACTCGTTTCAAACTCAAATAAACTGTCTTGCTCTGTAATCGCAAGTGATTGAGTAAATCCGATAGCTTTCATTTTTGATGGTACTGACATTGTGCTTTCTCCTTGAATTAGACGAGTTAATCTTAGTCAATTCTCACTCTAGATAAACCGCCTAATATTTGAATAATTCTCAAATAATTTTTGATAGTGGTATTGCCGTTATCTGAGTAACGCAGACGTCTCACTGCATTGCCAACGGCTTAAAGGCTAAATCAGGCCTTTCTCAATCAACCAATCATGTGTGACTTGATCTTGTGGTTTACCTTCACGGCAAACTTTGTAATCCAGCTCTGCGATGATGTCATTCGAGAAGCATAGGGAATCCAACTTCTGAATCTGTTGTTCGCTGAACAGATGCTTCTTGTCGTCTCTTAAAAGAAGCACTGCTCTGTCCACTATTCCGAGTAGGCCTTTTGGCTCTTTGAGCTCACGAATATCGTAACGATAGTGCAAAAACTGAGGTTTCCACAGTGGCACTACCACCCACTCTTTGTTTGCGACTGCACTTTCAAAGGCACTGAAACAATCGTCTTCACTGCCAGGAAAGAACTCGTAGCCGGCATCGCTCAGGCCATAATCTTTCATCATCTGGATAGAAAAGCGTGTGATGCCAGCGCCGGGGTTGATGCCTTGGATGGTCGAGTTCATTTTCTCGATCACTTCAGCTTTTAATAAATCAGAGACTTCAGAAACCGCCTCTTCAGGCACATAGTCTGGTACGCCCCACAAAGCATAAGGTTCATAATGAAGCCCAAGCTCGATAAGTGGCTCAACTTCTTCAACGCCCGCTTTGTAGATACCGTGACTTGATGGCAACCACGCAGAAGAAAGCATATCCACTTGGCCTGCTTTCAGCTTTTCAAAGTTCTCCTGATGTGGAGAGAAAATACGCTCTACCTCAAAACCCATGGATTTCAATACATTGGCAACCAATGATGCGGTCGTACGGTGGAACGACAAATCCGTTACACCCATTGTGATTTTCTTAGTCATCTTATCCCCCTAGATCGTAGGTTTCGTCCATACGATGTGTACTGCGCTACGTTGTCGATATGGGGAAATGATAGTGAGAAAATTACTAATGAAAAACAGCCTCATATTTGAATTATTATCAAATTAGTTTTGACAATTAAGTATTTGAAGCTAACTTAGAAGCGATAAGTAGAGATAACCCATTTGCAGATTGTGATGGGGAAATATCCCAACGCCATGTTTAGAACATAATTCAATACAGGTAGATAACATGCTTCTTGAAGATTTACAGGTCATTTTGAAAGTGGCGGAGTTTCGCAGTATCACCGCTGCAGCCACCAACCTTGATATGCGCACTGCCACAGCAAGTGCAGCGGTAAAACGTGTTGAAGCGGCACTAGGTGCGGAGTTATTTGTAAGAACCACGCGCCACCTAAGGCTCTCTTCAGCTGGCGAGCGTTATTTACCGGAATGCGAACAAGCCTTAAAGATGTTGGAGCAAGCGAAGCTCAACATGCGCGAAGAGCTCGGGATTCTTGATGGTGAAATTCGCATAGCGCTTTCATCGGATCTAGGACGCAACCTAATCACACCTTGGTTAGATGAGTTCTTGCTTGAATACCCAAAGGCGACGCTTCGCACTAGCATCAGCGATAGCAATATCGACTTCTACCGAGATTCCGTCGATATGGCGCTGCGTTACGGCTCCCCGACCGATGCCAATATGTATGGTTTTAAGATATGCGATGTGCCGAGGATATTGTGTGCGGCTCCTGACTACTTGGCTGAAATGGGAACACCAAAACACCCGAGTGACTTAGCGCAGCACAATGGTTTGCTTTACCAACTCCATGACATGTTGCAAGACGAGTGGGTGTTTAACGATGGTACTCAAGATCATAAAGTGAAACTAAAAGGAAATCGCGCTTCGAACGACGCAGACCTTGTAAGACGTTGGTGTATCGCGGGTAAAGGAGTGGCAATAAAATCTTGTTTAGACATGTCACCTCATCTGCTTTCAGGCGAAGTGGTTAAAGTTATGCCTGAGTTTAAGCCGACCCCTACCGAGCTGTGGTTAGTGTGTCCAAGTCGTCAATCCATCACCCCGACTGTGCGTCTACTGAGAGATTTATTCAGAGAGAAGACCGCTGAGATCCTTTCGCAACTGAGCAAACAAGGCATCATAGAAAGCACAACATCTTAAGATTGAATGCCGCTTAAAGATAAGAAACAGAGAGACAAAAAAGGCGTTAGCGAACTCAATTCGCTAACGCCTTTCATCATTAGAACATCATAGCTTCATGATGAACCTTAATAAGAGTACTTAGTTTAATACTCTTAATACAAGAGCTTAGTTTGACTCGTCTTCAACATCGCAGTCTGCACAGCACTGAAGAGCAATCTCATGTTCGAAGGTGATAGTGTCTTTACCATCTTCTACTAGCTCTGCGATTTCGTCTGCCACTTCTTTTTCATCATCCGCTTCGATTCCGCTTTCTAATTCTTCTTCTGAATAACCAAAGAAGTTAAGCAGTAAGTACTCGCGAGCTTCTTCTTTCGTGCAAACCACGTCTGCAGAAAGATCAGGAGTAACCTCGCCTTGTGCAAGTGTCGCTGTCACTTGTGCGATAGCATCGTCTTTCATCGCAGGCGTTAACCAACCAAGATCAGTACTTACTGTCGTTTTTTTACAGTCGAAGCAAGGCAGTTGGTGAAAGTAGTATTGAAAGGTAGTCATAGGTAAATTCTTCTTTAAATGTTGTATAGCGAGATTATGCGCGTTTTGTAGCAAAATACTATCTCAATCACAACCTGAAACCGCTTCATGCTGAGTATTTTTACCAGCGCCGCGCAAGCTGATGTGATCATCCTATAAAAGCGCTGTTTTACCCATGCTTACTCAGCTTTACGCTTGTTTACATTTGTACGGGTAATATATGCCTTATCAGATAACAAGCGTGGCACCTCACAAATATTTGGGTCATTGCTTAGCTTCATCGCTCCAACTATTAGCTATGAGTTCACGGCTTACTTAACTACTTAGCTACTTAGCTACTTAGCTCGGATTTGTTTGAAATAGCTTTGTTTTCAATTAACTTACTTGCACTTGGCTTATTTTGAACCACGCTTATTTAAATCACCCCTTCTCGGATACCCAATCAATGATCATGACAAAATATCAAGCCCTTGCCCTTTCATCAGTTGCTTTGCTCGTTACAGGCTGCTCACCATCATCAGATACACCCTCGGTCAGCAACGTCAGTGATTACCAAGGCTCAGCGAGTATTACTCAAGGGTTGGCGACCACCGTTGAATCGAATCTCTTTGAGTGTGCAAACAGACGTAGCCGAGTGGCGGGCGTCGGGGAGATTACGGACTCAGAAGGAAAGGTTTGGACGGTTCCAGCCAAAAACAACTTTGCGACAGGGCCGAAAGCCTTTGATCTTTATGAAGAGTGCTCAAACACCACGCCAAGCAGCCTAGCCGAAGTCGATCAAAGCTCTGTACCGGTAGCTGTTGTGGATCAAGACGGTGAGGAAATAACAGGTTATATTTTTGCCGATAACTATTTCGAACTTTATATCAACGGCAAGTTAATCGCGGTAGACACCGTTCCTTTCACACCGTTTAACTCAAACATCGTCAAATTTAAGGTGAAGAAGCCTTACACGATTGCGGTGAAAGTGATTGATTGGGAAGAAAACCTAGGTCTTGGCAGCGAAGATAACCGCGGAAAGGCATACCACGCTGGTGATGGTGGCTTTATCGCGAGCTTTAGTGACGGAACCGTGACAGGTCCAGACTGGCAAGCACAAACCTTTTATACCTCACCGATTTATGACCTGACTTGTTTGAGTGAAGTGGACGGGAAGCGTCTTTCTGAAAGCTGCACCACGGAAGGAACTGACCACGGTCAAGATGCCTACGCCGCTCATTGGGAAACACCAACCAACTGGATGAACCAAGAGTTCGATTCAACATCTTGGCCTCTAGCATCGGTATATTCAGAAGACGATATTGGCGTGAACAATAAAAAAGCGTACATGAACTTTATCGAAAAATTCAGTGGTGCTGGCGCAAGCTTTATCTGGTCGACAAATGTCGTTCTCGATAATGAAGTGCTACTGAGATACGAAGTTAAGTAGCTTTATTCCTTTGTAAGCAAGCCCAGTCACAAGTATGACTGGGCTTACTACTCAAACAACTTGCTGGTGTTTCTAATTCACAGCGAACCTGATCATAATCTTGAGTCGTTTGATTACGGCAAAGTTTGCGAAGCCTCGCTTGATCCACGTGACCTAGCTTTGTAATTGTGTAACCAGCAACAAAACAACCCGATGCACAAACCCCAAAATGCACTGCCGATTCCCAGTAAATTAGTACCAGAAGCAGTGAATAAGAAAGTAAGCAGCGCAGGCTCTCGATAGTGGGTGTCTGCCATCGAAACAGCTAAACAATTCATCAAGGTCGGCATCACCGCTAAGCCAGCAACCGCAATGACAATCTCGGAGGGCACGGCGCTAAACAGCGACACAAATGACATCCCCATCACGCCAGCTAACAAGTAAAACCCGCCCATACAAATCCCCGCGATATAACGTGTCTTTGGATTACTATCCGCATTAGGGCCCATGCAAATAGCGCCCGTAATCGCTGCAAGGTTATACGCAAAGCCACCAAACGGTGCGAAGATCAAACCTGTCACCCCGGTGGTGGTAATGATCTTCGATGAATCGACTTGGTATCCGTTCGCTTTTAGAACCGCAAACCCCGGTAAGTTCTGTGAAGCCATCGTCACTATAAACAATGGGATTCCGACACTGAACAACGAAAAGAACTCAAAATCGGGCGTGATGAACACTGGGGTCGTTAATCCCATAGTCACCTGACTGACATCGAGTTTGCCAAACCCCACACACATAACCAGTGCGATAATGAAAATACTTGGGATCAGTAAATTACCTAACCGCGCTTTCGCCAGAATAAATACAGCGAGCATGACCGCTACGACTTGTGCCTCTTCCATTAACGACGTGAACAAACCCAAACCGAATTGCAATAGGATCCCCGCGAGCATCGCAGAGGCAATCGATGTTGGGATCTGTTTTAGGACTTTCTCAAATATCCCCGCTAATCCAACTAACGTGATCAACATCGAACTGAACAAAAACACGGCCACAGCCTGATTCATTGTCAGCCCTTCAAGAGATGTGATTAACAACGCCGCTCCAGGCGTCGACCACGCTGTAACCACAGGCTTCTTGTAATGAAACGAAAGCAGTATTGTGGTTACGCCCATGCCAATTCCCAACGCCCAAAACCATGACGCCACTTGTTCTTCAGTTGCTCCAGCACTCATTGCCGCTTGGAAAATAATCGCCGCGGCGCTCGCATAACCAATGAAAACAGCGATAAAGCCGGTACTGACGTGAGAAAATTTTAGCTTAGTCATGTTAATTTATTCCTGTGTGCGTTATAACGTCCATAGACTGAACTTAGCACCCGTGCGCTATAACGCACAACTAATTTTTGAAAAACTTGTAGAGAAAATATGCAAACAGAAATTAAAGTCGGCGTTAACTTGAAACGCCTTCGCCAAGAAAAAGGCTGGAGCTTAGACAAAACAGCGAAAGCAACAGGCGTGAGTAAAGCAATGTTAGGACAAATTGAACGTGGAGAATCCAGCCCGACAGTCGCTAAGCTCTGGCAGATAGCTTCTGGATTCGAGGTGTCACTTTCGAGCTTTATCGCGGCTAGCCCAAACAGTGAACTGACGAGTTTATTCAGAGATGCAAACGAACTAAGGCATGAAGAATACAACATTGGCTTTTTCGTCAGTTTGTTGTTTCCTTTTGAGGAAGCACTAGGATTTGAAATATTCGAACTCACCCTAGCACCCGATTACCAGCATGAATCCGCCCCACATAACGCAGGCGTCACTGAGCACATCTTATGCATTTCAGGAGAGATGGCCGTGATGTTTGATGATGAGTGGCATACGTTACGCGCAGGACAAGCCGTTCGCTTCAATGCCAACCAGACCCATGCCTACAAAAATATCGGTGAAGGAAACTCCGTATTTCATAATGTGATTCACTACCCTAATAACAAGCAATAGTGCCGGATTTGGTGCTAACGGATGTTTAGCTCTAACCGGATGTTCAGCGCTAACGAAAGAGCTGGCAGACCACTGGCTGTTACTAACTTAAAGCGACTATACGTTGACGACCATACTGCCATCTTCGGCTTGATAACGAGCCCATAATTGAGAGAGGTTTTCTTTATTAAGCTGTATCTCTTTTTCTTTCAGAAACGTTTCGTTGTGCAGCTTCGAATACGAGCGCTCAGCAAGGTCACAGCTAAATGTAACGATGGTTTTCCCTTTCCCCATTCTAGCCGCAGCGTATAGCGCACCTGCTACGTTCAACGACGAACTGCTTCCTAGAAGAATACCGTCATGTTCCGCAACAAGGCGGGATATCGTCACCAAATCCTGATCGGGAAGCGTGATGGCACGATTGATTTTTGCCTGCCTGAAATTTTCAACCGTTCGCATGATCCCTATGCCTTCCGTGAACGAACTTCCCGTTGATTGATAGTGTCCATTACGTAGAAACGAATAAATGCCGGACCCATTTGGGTCAACTAACCAAGTTTCGAGATTGGGTTTCTGCTCAGATAGATAGTGTGAGTTTCCGGCAATGGTTCCACCCGTCCCCACCACTGAAACTAGAGCATCAATATTCCCCTGTGTTTGCTGCCAGATCTCAGGTCCAGTATTTAAATAGTGCGCTCGATAATTACTGAGATTTTCAAACTGATCTGCCCACCAATAACTCTCATTTTCGACACCAATCCGCTTAGCCGTGTGGTAAAAATGTTCAGGGTTTGCAAAAGGACAAGGGTCGACCAATAACAGTTCAGCATTATAAAGCGAGATCATGCGCTCTTTCTCTTGTGCCTGCCCTTTTGGCATCACCACCAACATTTTGTAACCAAGGGATTTAGCGACCAGAGCAAGTCCTATTCCCGTATTACCAGCAGTACCTTCAACGATTGTCATTCCCGGCTTAAGCTTACCGGCTTCTATTGCATCCATAACCAACTGAAGTGCCGCTCTATCTTTAATCGAACCACCCGGGTTCTGGTGTTCGCACTTAATAAGAATCTCACAACCTGATATCTCTGAAAGACTGTTGATTCTAACAAGATCGGTATCGCCAATCAGTTCACTGAGATTGTTTGCAATATGGGCAGATGACATCGCGACTCCATTTATTTGTTGAGGATAAGTTTGTTCATCGATTGGGTTGTCGATGATCATAAGCGTAGCTCTGGGGTCTGCTTAGTCAAGAAGTGCCGGAATTGAAAAGACTCTCATTTTCCAAATAGCAATTATAATTAGGGGTGACCGATTAGATTGAGGGCAAAAAAATGTTTCTAAAAGAGAAAAAACCGGTGACCTCGTTGATATAACTGAAATGACCAAATTAACCAACTTATTTAAAGACAGTATCGAAGGTCGGTTTCAAGCAGGCGAAGAACAGCAAGACCCTGAGATGTTTAAAAAGTCCGAACTGATGTTTATGTCAGGGGAAGAGTTACCTCGATGCTGGACAGATCCAAACTACCGCTCAGGGACTAAATAACCTTAGCGCTTCCAGAGCACCCGATGAGTCGCAATTTAAGCTCTGTTCTAAAACTGTTTCACGATCGCCTTGTAGGCTATCCCCCTGTTAAAACATTCAGACGCATCTTTACTAGACACAAAAAGCGAGCCACTTGGGCTCGCTTTTGATTGTCTTTTTCTTGCTTAGACTTCAGTTCAGATTACAGAAGTTCTACCGACTGTTGAGCAATCACGAATTCTTCGTTGGTTGGCAAGCTATTATAATCGCACCTATTAACACGGGTTTGGACAGAAATCATTTA